>JAGRMK010000449.1 GCA_020441345.1 Paracoccaceae bacterium | reverse complement strand
CCTCGCCGATGCGGCTGACCTCGCCCAGGCCAGAAAGCAGCAGCAGTGGCGGCTGCAAGACCTCGCCATCCATCACCGAGTGCGCCTTGGCCGAATAGCCCAGGTTGCGGATCTGCTGCGCGATCACCCCACCCAGTAACGAGAACCGCAGATAGGCCCGCATGGATTGCGCAACGGCGATCCAGTCGTCGCCGCTGGCCCCCTCCATCGTCTCGTAGCCCTGGTCGATGATCATGCTGATCGCCTGATCATGCGGCGGGGTGATCGGTGTGCCGGTGGCATCGTGGCTATACCACGTCCAGGCCGGACAGCGCGAGATGCCGACCGCATCGACGCCCAGGAAATAGCTGGCGGCCTTGATGTTCTGCGCGTTGCGTTCGGCGTCGCTGGGGCGCGGGGCATCGGGCGCAGCGGGGCCGTCCTGCAACAACACGAAGGCGCCCAGCATTCGGCGCTCGGCCATCGAGGGCGCGCTTTTGCGCACGTAATAGCCGCCGGTGGCGTTTTGCTGCAACGCCTTGCCCATGTCGCCGAACTGGGCGCGGGCGAACATGTCGGCACGTTTGGGCACACGGGCGACGCGGTCCTCGTCGATAAAGGTGGTGGGGGTCTCCACGCGCCTGAGCGTCTCGAAGGGCAGGGGCCCGGCGGCATAGTCGCGGCTGCGGAACGGGTCGCGGTTCAATGCGTTCTTGGCGAACCCGGTGCCCAGCCACCAGGCGGGGCCCCGCGTCTTGAACCAGGGTTGCGCGGACATCGGCGCGAGGGGGGCGTCCACCGCGCAATCAAAGCTTGTGGTGACGACCGCGACGCCGAACCCGGTGCCCAGCCAGGGCGCGACCAGCGCGCCGCCCTCGACCGCCACCAGGCCGGCGGCGACCGCCAGCTTGCCCGGATCGACATCGGACGACGTCGCGGTATGGGCCTTTGCGTCATGGCCCAGCAGGCGAATGTAATTGGCCAGCACGACGGCGGTTTCCGTGGCCCGCAGGCAAGCGCGATGATCCTGCGCGGCGCCGATCCAGTCGAACCCCGGTTCGCCGGGGCGGGGCGCGCGGAAATGTTCATAGAGGATCACGATCGCATGGCTGTGCCCGTCGATCGTGCTGGGTGG
Source organism: Paracoccaceae bacterium (assembly GCA_020441345.1). GTDB lineage: Bacteria > Pseudomonadota > Alphaproteobacteria > Rhodobacterales > Rhodobacteraceae > Pararhodobacter. The sequence goes on along the minus strand of JAGRMK010000449.1, from coordinate 3,870 downwards.
CGCATTCATCGAATCCTTGAGGTCGGCCATGATCATGTCGATGCCGCTGGCCAGCGTTTTCGTCTGCCGTGTGCGCAGATCCTCGGCCAGCCGGTCGATGTCGGGGTTGCGGCAGGGCGTTGCCAGACGCGCGGCATCGGGGATGCGGCAGATCCCAACCATCGAGGCATCGGAAAAATAGCCAAATGATTTCAGGTGGTTCGCGCGTTCCATCGGGTCGTCAGGCACCTCGGCGCGGGCTTTGTTCACCATTCCGTCGCGGATCGCGTCCATCATCGCCTGGTATTCGCCCATCGCATTGACCAGCGAATGCGGGGTTTCCAGCCGTTTGAAATCGAGCGGCTGGAACGCGGGCACCCCGGACAGATCCGGCGCCCCGTCACGGCGCGTCAGCCGTTCCAGTGGAAACGGGCCCAGATGGAACGGCCGGTTCTTGCTCGAGAAAAAGCGAAGGCCCATAGTGCATCCTCGGTCTTGGGGCGGCTGCCCACGGGGGCGGCATTGCGCGCGCCGCGTCGGGTGGAGTGTCGGAAAACTGCGCCGTCAACGCAAGATGTCGCGGCACCGGCCAGCAAAAAGGGGACGCGTTATGCGCCCCCCGTTCGCCATGCCCCCAAGGGACTTGTCTTACTGCAGCAGGCCGGTCCAGATCTGGGTGCGGATGTCCTGGATTTCTTGCGGGCAGGCAGAGCTGAAGCGCCCGGCGGCGATGAATTCGTCGGGGATCACGATTTCCGGCGCTTCGCCCATTGCCGGGTCCATGAACGCGTCGGATCCGGTGATACCGTTCGCGTAGCGCGCGAAATTCGACAGCATCGCCGCGTGCTCGGGCTGCAGGATATAGTTGATGAAGATCATCGCGTTTTCGACATTCTCGGCATCGGCCAGCACCGCCGCGTTGTCCATCCAGACGGGATAGCCGGTCGCCGGATATCCATAGGCAAGGTCAGGGTTCTGGATGCGTGCGCGCATGCTCGACCCGTTCCAATACACCCCGGCGGCGATATCGCCCGCGACATAGCTGTCGAGCGTGCCGTAATCCAGCGCCAGCCAATGCGGCTTGGCGGCCATCAGCGAATCGCGCACCGCGCGCCAGATTTCCATGTCGTCGGTGCACACATCGTCGCCACCTGCCGCATACACCGCGATGGCCATCACGTCGGACATTTCGGGGATCACGTTGACGCGCCCGTCCAGCTCGGCCGGCGGGTTCAGGATGATGTCGGCGGTGTTGATGTCGCCGTCATAGATCGAGGTGTTGACGATGATCCCGGTGGTGCCCCACTGCCACGGCACAGTGTATTCGCGGCCCGGATCGAAGGCCACATCCACCCATTGCGGCGCGATGTTGCCCCGGTCTGTGACGATCTCGGGGTCCAGAGGCATCAACAGCCCTTCGTTGATCCAGGTCTGCACGAAGGAATGCGTCGGCACGACGATGTCAAAACCATGCCCCCCCTGGCGCACTCTGGCCAGCGCGGTATCGTTGCTGTCGAAATCGGTGATCGTGACTTCGATCCCGGTGTCGGCCGTGAACTGCTCGATCAATTCGGGGCTGGTGTAGTTGCCCCAGTTGTAGATGTTCAGCACGCCATCGGCGCTGGCGATCGAGGTCGAGGCCAAAAGCGCGGCCGCTCCCAAAAGATAGGTCTTTTTCATGGTTGAACTCCCTGTGGTTGTTTGTGTCACCCGCGTTTGCGGGTGATGAGAAAAAACGCCGTCACGATCAGGATCGACAGCGCCAGAAAAAGCGTGGCAATGGCATTCATCTCGGGTGTTACCACGCGCCTCAATTGCCCGAGCATATAGGTCGGCAGGGTTTCCTGCCCTGCGGATTTGACGAATTCGGTGATCACCACCGTATCGAGCGAGATCACGAAGCCCAGCATGAAGCCGGCGATGATCCCAGGCACCATCAGCGGCAGCGTGATATGACGAAACGCCTGAACCGGGTTGGCATAAAGATCCGAGGCAGCGGTTTCGAGGGTGGAATCCAGCGTTTCCAGCCGCGCGCGGATCGGCAGATAGGCAAAGGGGATGCAAAAGGCGGTGTGCGCCGCCACCATATAGCCCATGCCCGCATAGCCGGTGTTGACCTTGAGGAAGGCCACGAAGATCAGCAGCGCGATACCTGTGACGATTTCAGGCACCATCAGCGGCTGGTTGATAAGCGCGTAGATCATCGTCTGACCGGGAAAGCGGCTGACCCGCGTCGTGCCCAGCGCCGCCAGCGTCGCCAGCACCGTCGCAACGCCCGAAGCCGTGGCGGCCAGCCACAGCGAGCGGATCGACACCTCTTGCACCTGTTCGTTGGACAGCGCGGCCTGATACCAGCGCAACGACAGTCCCTCCCAGTTCGATTGCGACGAGCCCGCGTTGAACGAATAGACCACCAGGATCACGATCGGCAGGTAGAGCATCGCGAAGGTCAAGAGGGCGATGGCACCGAACCCCGGCAGGCGTTTCACGGAAAAGGATCTAGCCACGGCGCGTGTCCTCCTCGCGGTTGACGACGCGCAGGTAGAACACCAGAGCGCCGACGACGATGATCAGCAACAGCATCGACAGCGCCGCGCCCAGCGGCCAGTTCTGCCCCTGACCGAACTGCAACCCGATCAGGTTCCCCATCATCATCGTGCGCCCGCCGCCCAGGATGCGGGGCGTCACATAAGCGCCGATGGCCGGGATGAACACCAGGATCGACCCGGCGATGAACCCGGGTTTCACCATCGGGATGATGACGTGCCAGAGCACCTGTAACCGGCTGGCGTAAAGATCATAGCCAGCTTCGACCAGCCGGAAATCCAGCTTGTCCATCGCCGCGAACAAGGGCAGCACCATTAGCGGCAGGAACACATAGGCCATGCCAAGGAGCACCGCGAAATCGGTGAACAGCATCTGGATCGGCTGGTCGATCAGCCCGGCCCATAGCAGCAGGCTGTTGATCGTGCCCGAATTGCGGATCAGTTCCTGGATCGCGAAGGTGCGGATCAGAAGATTGGTCCAGAACGGAATGGTGATCAGGAACAGCCAGAGCGTGCGGCTGGACGGAGGGCGTGTGGCGATGAACCAGGCGGTCGGGAACCCCAGCGCCGCGCAGATCAGCGTGGTTTGCAACGACAGCCAGATCGAGCGCCAGAAAATCGTCAGATGCGCCGCGTTCCAGCTCAACACTTCGGGGTCGAAGATATCGCGCGCCATGAAAACCCGCAGCCAGGCTTCGGTTGAAAACACCCAGGACACGCCGCCCATCGTCCCCGGCGACAGAAAGGAATAGACGCCGACAATCACCAGCGGGCCCGAGGCCGCGGCGATCAGAACCAGCAACGCGGGCGCGCTGAGCAGCCATTTCCAGCCGTGCTTGTCACGATCCATCGGTCAACCCCGCAGTATTCTGAGCGCGCCGGGCGATACCCGAAGCCCCAGCCGCGCGCCCTTGGGCGGTTCGGCGTCGTTCGCGGTGTTCTGACGGCGCAAGGTAAAGCCCTGGCCATCGTCCAGCGTCAGATGCAGATGCGTGTCGGTGCCAAAGAACACGGCATCTTGCAGCGTGCCGGTCAGATCGGCCTCGGCCTCGGGCACGATCAGCGCTTGTTCGGGGCGCACCACCGTGGTCACTCGATCGCCCGGGACCGGGCTCAGCCCGTCAGGCAGATCGGCCGTCATCGGGGTGCCGCCGGGCAGGGTCAGCGTGGCGCGTGTTCCGTCGATGGCGGTGATGGCCAGGTCCAGGAAATTCGTGTCGCCGATGAAATCCGCGACGAAACGTTCGGCCGGGGCGTGATAGATCTCGTGCGGGCTGCCCAGTTGCAAGATCCGGCCCGCCTGCATCACCGCGATGCGGTCGGACATGGTCAGCGCCTCTTCCTG
>JAGRMK010000448.1 GCA_020441345.1 Paracoccaceae bacterium | reverse complement strand
AATACTCCACGGGGGTCCGGGGGTGTGAAACCCCCGGCGCGCTCAATAGGCCTTGCCACGTGCAGAAACCGGCCAGACGCTTTCCACAACACCGCCGCGCACCCCAACATACCAGTCATGCACATTGCAGGTCGGGTCACAGTGGCCGGGCACCAGCCGCAGCTTGTCGTTGACCTTCAGCGCGCCGTTCGGGTCCGCCACCACGCCATGCTCGTCCGAGCACTTCAGATAGATCACATCGTCGCGCCCAAACACCATGGGCAACCCGCTGTCCACCGATTGCGCCTTCAGCCCGGCATCGACGATCGCCTTGTCGGCTTTGGTGTGGCTCATCACCGTGGTCAGGATGAACAGCGCGTTCTGCCATTCCCCCTGGTCGATACGTTTGCCCTCCCTGTCCAGGATGCGGCCATAATCGGCATCCATGAACGCGTAAGATCCGCATTGCAGCTCGTTATAGACGCCCGAGGCGCTCTCGAAATAATAGCTGCCCGTGCCCCCGCCGCCGACAATATCGCACTCCAGCCCGACCGCTTTCAAACCCTGCACGGCGTCGGCGACCTGCGCCACGGCGATATCCAGCCTGGCCTTGCGGTCCTCATACCGGTCCAGGTGTTGCATCGCGCCTTGATAGGCCTGGATTCCGGCAAATTTCAGCCCTGCGGCGGCGTCGATCATCTGCGCGATCCGCACCACATCCTGCGTTGTCGAGACACCGCAGCGCCCGGCACCGCAATCGATCTCCACCAGCGCCTCAAGTTGCGTGCCGTGTTTCACCGCCGCCGCCGACAGATCGGCCACATTCGCCGGATCGTCAACGCAGACCAGCACCCGCGCCCCCAGAGTCGGCATCCGCGCCAGCCGGTCGATCTTGGCCGGATCAGTGACCTGGTTCGAGACCATCACGTCCTTGATCCCGCCCCGCGCAAAGACTTCGGCCTCGCTGACCTTCTGGCAGCACACACCGCAGGCCCCGCCCAGTGTCTCTTGCAACCGCGCCACGTCCACCGATTTGTGCATCTTGCCATGCACCCGATGACGCATGCCATGCGCGCGGGCATAATCGCCCATCTTCCTGATATTGGCCTCCAGCGCGTCCAGATCCAACACCAGGCACGGCGTCTGAATATCCGCCTCGGCCATGCCCGGCACGGCGGGGATGTCATAGCCGACGTCGTAGGCGTCAAAATTTGCTGGGGCATTCATGCGGTCTGTCCTTCTTGCCAGGGCAGGCGGTCGAGATCGACATTCCCACCCGTGATGATGATGCCGACCCGCTGGCCGGCAAAAATATCGGGGTTCTTCAGGATCGCCGCCAGCGGCACCGCACTCGACGGCTCCATGACGATCTTCATCCGTTTCCAGATCAGCCTCATCGCGTCGATGATCTCTTGCTCGCTGGCGGTCAGGATGTCGGTGACATGGTGCTTCACGAAATGCCAGGTCAGATCCTTCAACGGCACCTTCAGCCCGTCGGCCACCGTCATCGGCGCGTCATCGGCTATGATATGACCGGCGCGAAAACTGCGGGCGGCGTCGTCAGCCTGCTCAGGTTCGGCAGCATAGATCCTAACCTCTGGTGCGATCGTCGATAGCGCCAGACAGGTGCCCGAAATCATGCCGCCACCACCGATGGGGGCGATCACCGCATCCAGCCCCTTGACCTGCTCGGCCAACTCGCGCGAACAGGTGGCTTGCCCGGCAATCACCCGCGGGTCGTTATAGGGGTGCACGAACTCTGCGCCGGTTTGCGCGACGACCTCGGCAAAGACCGCCTCGCGGCTGCTGGTCGAAGGTTCGCATTCCAATACACGGCCGCCATAGCCGCGCACCGCATCCTTCTTGGCCTGCGGCGCGCTATGCGGCATCACCACGGTGCAGGGGATCCCCCGCCGCCCCGCCGCATAGCTCAGGCAGGTGCCGTGATTGCCGCTGGAATGCGTCGCCACGCCGCGTTTCGCCTGTGCGTCCGACAGGCCGAACACCGCGTTTGACGCGCCGCGTGCCTTGAACGCGCCAGCCCGCTGGAAATTCTCGCATTTGAAGAACAGGCTGGCACCCGTTTTCTCGTCGAGTATCCGAGATGTCAGAACCGGTGTGCGATGCACATGCCCGGCGATTCGCGCCGCTGCGGCCAGAACATCGTCATAAGTCGGAATATCCATCATCATCTGTCCCAAAATATCCAC
>JAGRMK010000447.1 GCA_020441345.1 Paracoccaceae bacterium | reverse complement strand
ATCCCGCAAAGTGACCCTTGCCGCTTATGTGCCAGCATTGAAAAGCGATCGGTGGGAAGCATCGAAGCGCGGCGGTTGCAGCGATCTGAAAGGCCGTCTGCTGTGTTCTCACCTTGTGGCTGCACGACAATCGTCAAGACCCGGATGTCGGGCTGGCCGACGTGCCGATCCGCATTTCACCGCTCATGGATCGCGCTGGACGGTCGCATCGAAGTTCACGCGGCACCAACGCGTGCCCGCCAGATGGCGGATCTGTCCGCGAATGCGAACCGGGCTGGTCGTGTCCTCGGTCAGATTGGCGGGGCTCATGGCGATCACCCGGATCTGGGCTGGTTCGGAATAAGTCTGACTGCGCCAATCGACGCCGGAAAACATATAGACGTGGTGAACATCCTGAAAATCGCTGGTAAAACGACCGCCGCTCAGTTCAAATCCAAAAGCCTGGAAATAGCCGAAGAAATTGATCCGATCCCGGTTTCCGTTCGCGCCGACGCCGTGAGGCGTCAAACGCACCTGGTACGCGCGTGGGGTTCCGTCCCATCCGTCATCGATGCACGGCTGCGAGAAGTTGTAGATCGTTCCGCCACCATAGAATCCAACCGTCTGAGCCAACGCCCCAAAGGGGGCAAACAGCAGGCAGGCACCGAGCAGCACCAATGATCCGAACCCAGATTTAAAGAGTGACATAGAACCCTCGCAGTATTCCCGTGATGATTCAGGCCTAAACGCAAACCGTTAAAATTCTGTCTCTTTGATGAAACGACAATGCTTGAAGCTGCGAGCACCGAACACCGTTGGCCACCAAGATCACGGCATGACGCACCCCAACGAGGGCATCTGGAAATATCATTTTCTCAATCTGGGCCAATCTCGCCGCGCAAGAAGAAAGCGAAATGAGATCACTTTTCGAATGCCAGACAGTTTCTTGCAAGCGCATCGGCCAGGGCACGATCGGTGGCGCATTCCGGCCCTGTCGCACCGGGGCGGAACCGCAGGCGAAAGGCCGCAAGGCGAACCGGCTCCGTCCCCGGAGGATAGCCGATCCTGTCGAGCGACTCGGCCAGCGGATGCGCGGAATCGCCAGAATGATCGGGCCAGACCGAAAGCCCGCTTTGCGCCAGACGCCGCCAGTCAAACCGCGGGCCAGGGTCCGACTTGCGTGTGGGCGCCATGTCGGAATGGGCAATGACCCCGCCGGGCTCGATACACCAGCGGTTCAGGATCCCCGCCAGCAGGGGTTCGAGCGCGGCCATCAAGGGGGCGGAAAACGGACTTTGACCGTCGTTGTCGAGTTCGATCCCGATCGACGCCGAATTGACGTCATCGCAACTGCGCCATTGCCCCGCCCCGGCGTGCCATGCGCGCCGATCCTCATCCACCAACTGCCAGATGGTGCCGTCACGTCCGACAAGATAATGCGCCGAAACCTCGGCGTCAGGCGCGCATAGCCGGTCCAGAGCGGCCCGGGCCGACCGCATTTCGGTGTAGTGCAGGACGACAAGGCTTGGCGGTCGCGCATGACGGCGCGGCCCGAAATTGGGCGATGGATGGCGGATCACCCCGCCGTCCCGTCGCATCACCGCGAGGCCATGGCCTGCCTGAGCGGCGTCGGATCCCACCAGCAGGCGTAACCGTCGCCATCCGGGTCAAGATTGCCCGGGTCGCGGTCCGGGCCGCCATCGGCCAGAAAGGCCTCTTGCGCGGCGTCCTGATTGCGGAACTGAAGGCAGGCAGCTTCGGTGCGCGACCAACGCAACGGATTGATCCGGCGATGCATTTGCGTGCCGGGGGCGTGACTGGTGCCCAGCGCATAGGCGACCAGATTAGGGCCGCCGCTGACCGAACTGTCGGGCACACTGGTCACTTCGATCACCTGATACTGCGCGCGTTGCCGGGCAATCCGGTCGCGGTCGCTTTCGATGCTCTCGCGCGCCGCGACGGCCTGGAAATCCTGTTCGTCCGAGATCCCCTGCCGGACGCTCGGGCCCGGGTCGAAGGTCGGGGTGGTGCCAAACCCGCTGCCTGCCTGCACGGTGCGCACGGCCGTGCCGGGGCTGACGGGATCAATCGGCCGGGTTTGCGTCGCGACGGGGCGCGCGACTGCAACCGGCTGCGCGGCGGGTTGCATCGGGGCGGCAAGCGGGCGCGCGGTGATCTGGGCCTGCGGAGCGACCGGCGCCGCAACCTGCGGCGCGGGTTGAGGCGCAGAAGCATAGCGCACCGGCACCGCATCGAGCGTCGTAGGCGCCGGGGGCATGGTGTCGGGCGGCACGATCGCCCCCCTGACACGCACTTCGGGCGGCACCGAATAGGGCGTGGAGGAAGATGTCTGTGCGGCCGAGCGGTCGCGCAGATACCGTTGATAGTCGCCGAACCCGACGCCGGTCGTCATGGATGCATAGGACTCAGGTCCTGCCGAACAAGCCGCCAACCCCAGTAGGGTCAGCGCGCCCGCCAATGCCGAAATGCGCATATCTGCCTCTGCTCGTATTCTTGTTTTTTGAGCAGATTACCACCATTTTTGCGGTTTGGAAACAAATCCTGCCGCATTCTCCAGAACATAGGCGGTGTTGAGCAGATCGGCCTCGGCCCAGGGCCGTCCAATCAGTTGCAGACCCAGCGGCAGGCCCTGCTTGTCCAGCCCGGTCGGCAGCGCGATACCCGGCAGCCCGGCCAGGTTCACAGTTACCGTGAACACATCGTTGAGATACATGGCGATCGGGTCAGTATCCGTCATCTCGCCCAGACCGAAGGCCGCCGACGGGGTTGCCGGGGTCAGGATGGCGTCGATGCCGCTGGCATAGGCCTGTTCGAAATCGCGCTTGATCAGGGCCCGGACCTTGCGGGCGCGGTTGTAAT
>JAGRMK010000446.1 GCA_020441345.1 Paracoccaceae bacterium | reverse complement strand
CGGCATCGGCTTCATGATGGCGCCGATGCATCACCCGGCGATGCGCCATGTCGGGCCGGTGCGGGCCGAACTGGGCACGCGGACGATCTTCAATATCCTGGGGCCGCTGACCAATCCGGCCGGGGTCAAGCGCCAGTTGACCGGTGCCTTCTCGGCCGAGTTGATCCGGCCAATGGCCGAGGTTCTGCTGGCGCTGGGGTCGGAAAAAGCCTGGCTGGTGCACGGTGGCGACGGCACCGACGAATTGTCGATAGCCGCGCCTTCCGAGGTCGTGGCGTTGGAAGACGGTGCCTTGCGCGCCTTTGTGGTGCATCCCGAGGACGCAGGCCTGCCGCTGCATCCGTTCGAGGATCTGCTGGGAGGCGACCCGGCCCAGAATGCGCGGGAACTGCGTGCGGTCCTGGGCGGCGCGGGCCGCACCGCCTATCGTGATGCGGTGCTGTTGAACGCCGCCGCCGCACTGGTGGTCGCGGATCGGGTGTCCGATCTGAAAGCAGGTGTCGAAATGGCCCGCGAGTCGATCACGTCAGGCGCCGCCGAAAGCAAGCTCACGGGCTTGGCCGAACGGATGCCGATTGGCTGAAAGCCGCGCGGCGGCTTGTGATTTTCCAACATCACGAGCCGCCCCTTGGCCTCATCAGCACTCCGACTGATATTTTTCGAACATCTGGATTTGTATGTTGGCAACCGCGCGAGGTTCGGCGCACGGGCGTCCCGATGAATACCTGACAATTCGACCAGGTGCCGGGCCAACTGCGGCCGACTGGCTCAACCCATCATTTTCCCGGAGTCACCCAGATCGTCATAGTGGCGCTTGAGTCTGAGCAACGCGATACGCAGCACGATCTTGCCCGAACGCGCCGACCACCCCAACCTGCGCTCGGCGGTTTCCAACCCTTCCAGATGGCAACAGCAGCGCAACGCCATGTCCGCCAGCCCCGGCCCAAGCTCTCGCAGCGCGGCGCTGACCCGATCGCGTGCCCCGCTAGAGCCGCGCCCAGCGGCGCCACGGGCGGCGGGCGCCCCTTGAACCGGGCCAGTCAGAAATCGCTCCCAATCCTGCGTCACGCGCGGCCCCATCTGCGCGATCTCGAAATCTTCCCGCAAGCGCTCGGCGGCGACCACCAGATCCGGGGTCAGAAACGGGTTCCCTTCGCGGTCGCGGCGGCGGGCAAGCGCGGTGACCGGCGATTCCACAGTAACCGGGCGGGTTCCACGTGTCTCTTCTTCGCCATGCAACACCGGTTGCGCGGCCCCCGTGCCGCCCCCTTGCCCGGTGCCAAGCCGCCGCAACGCCGTGCGTCCGGCAGGGGAAATCTCGTAGCGCGATACCCGTCCGGGCTGCACGCAGATAATCCAGTCACGCAACGCAAAGGCTTCGGCGACGGGTCGGTCAAGCACCGCCAGTCGCACCGCGCCTTCGGCGCCGTCCCTCATCACGACTGCGCGGTCCATGTCCGGCGCCACCGCCATCACCGCCCCGCGCTCGGCCAGACGCGGCAACACGCGGCGGGCTTCGGCATCGAGCCGCGCTTCGTCGATTGGATGGGCGCCGGGGGAAATCGGGGTTGATTGGGTCATCGCACGGCCTTCTGCTGGATGATGCGCCTCGGGTGCGGGCTGCAACAGCCGCCCCAGAGCGCAATCGACAAGGGGATCATCGCGACGATTTTCAAAGCGGCGAACCTGGCGCAGAACCGTCGAGGCATGCACCCCTTCGGCGCGCGCGATTTCGCGCAGCGAACTTCCGTTTTCGGTATGGGTCAGATACAGACGCACGGCCGACGGCACCCAGTCGGGCAGCGTGCCGATCGCGGTAAGATTGGCTGTCATCGGGTCCTCACAGGCCTTGCCATCTTGGTTTCCAGCCCCTGTCACCGGCGTGGCAGCCCCGGTGACGCCGGACAGACACAGGTTTCCAAATCGTTAAGATACTCAACTTATGCGTGCATTCATTACTGGTTTGTTAACCTCGTCGCGCTCTTACATTTCGTAACCATTTGGCAAATTTCCGTTGAACGCGCCGAACGGTGGTCCACGCGCAAAATGCAACACCCGCTTAAGTTGTGCGATGGTGGCCCTGTATCGACCTTGATCCAGGAGCCACTCGCCATGTCTTGCCAATCCCGCGAACCGATCGTCGCCGTCCTCAGCACTCTCGCGCAGATCAAGCGTCCGCGCCTGCTGCTGCGCACCGCCCGGCATGGAACCACCGACTACAATCGGGCGACCGACCTGCGGCGTATCCTGCGCCTGCCGGCGACGCCCCCGCCCGGCGCAGCGACGGTGCGCGCGCTGATCGAACTGGAGGATCAGCAAGAGGCGCTGCGCACGCGGCCCGCGCATGAAATCGGGAACCCGTGGCGCGCAGCCCGCCATGTCGAGGTGTTGATCGCCTTGATCGCCGAGGCACAGCTGATGGCCGAAGCGGTCTTTCCGGCGACGGACTGAAGCATGGCAGTTTGGCGCCGTCGCTTTCCAGCCCGCGCGTGTCGCAAGGCCCCTTTTCCTTGCCGCGCAGCGGGTTATCTTGCGCCGCGAAGGCAACATCGGGACAGAGATCATGGCAGGCGACACGGCACACGAGACCTTTGGCGACGCGCTGGTGATCTTCACCCCGTCGGGCAAGCGCGGACGCTTTGCCCGGGGCACACCGGTGCTGACCGCCGCGCGGCAACTCGGTGTCGATCTGGACTCAGTCTGCGGCGGGCGCGGAATCTGTTCGAAGTGCCAGGTCACGCCTGGGGTCGGCGCTTTTCCCAAGCACGGCGTCACCGTGGCCGCCAATGCGTTGAGCGAGTGGAATTCGGTCGAACAACGCTACAAGGACAAGCGCGGCATGCTGGACGGGCGGCGGTTGGGCTGCCAGGCGAAGGTGATGGGCGATATCGTGATCGACGTGCCACCCGAAAGCCAGTTGCATCGCCAGGTGGTGCGCAAGGCCGCCAGCGCACGGGCCGTGTCGATGGACCCGGCGACGCGCCTTTACTACGTCGAGGTCGCCGAGCCCGACATGCACGAGCCCTCGGGTGACCTGGAGCGCCTGGCCGACGCGCTGCGCGAGCAGTGGCAGATCGAGGGCATAAAGGCTGGACCCGCTGTGTTGCGCAAATTGCAACCCGTTTTGCGCAAAGGAAAATGGGCGATTACCGTGGCCCTGTTCCGCGACCACACCCCGGGCCCCGCCCGAATTCTCGATGTCTGGCCGGGGCTTTACGAAGGCGCGCTCTGCGGCCTGGCAATCGACCTGGGATCGACGACCATCGCGGCGCATCTGTGCGACCTGCGCGATGGGCGGGTGCTGGCCTCGGGCGGTGTGATGAACCCGCAGATCCGCTTTG
>JAGRMK010000445.1 GCA_020441345.1 Paracoccaceae bacterium | reverse complement strand
TGCGCTACATGGGCACGCTCTATGGTCTGGTGTTTTTCAGCCACCAGGTCGGCAGTTTTCTGGGTGTCTGGCTGGGCGGCAGGCTGTATGATCTGCAAGGGAATTACACGCTGGTCTGGTGGGTCGGCGTGGGCGTGGGCGCGTTCTCGGCGCTGGTCCATCTGCCGATCCGGGAACGCAAGCTGAACGCGGTGGCCGCATGAACATCATTTTCGACCTCGACGGCACGCTGATCGACAGCGCGCCCGACATCCACGCCGCGGGCAACGCCGTGCTCGCCGCCGAGGGGTTGCCGGGCGTCACCTATGACCAGACGCGCAGCTTTATCGGCAAGGGCGCGGGCGTGTTCATCGAGCGTCTGGAACTGGCCGGGGCGGGCACGCTGGACCCCGCGCGCGGTGCCCGGATGCGCAAGCGGTTCCTAAAGGAATACGAGGTCGCGCATGCCCTGACCACGATCTACCCCGGCGTCGAGGCGGCGCTGGACGCGCTGAGCACGGCGGGGTGGCAGTTGGGGCTGTGCACCAACAAGCCGATTGGTCCGACCCGCACCGTGCTGGCGCATTTCGGCTGGGCAGACCGCTTCGCGGCGGTGATTGGCGGCGACAGCCTGCCGGTGCGCAAACCCGACCCGGCCCCGCTGCGTGCCGTGATCGATAGCCTGGGGGCCGGGCCGGTGGTCTATGTCGGCGACAGCGAGGTAGACGCGGACACCGCGCAGGCCGCGCGCGTGCCCTTTGCGCTGTTCACCCAAGGCTATCGCAAGACCCCGGTCGACACGATCCCGCATTCCCGCGCCTTCGATGACTGGGCCGCCCTGCCCGGAATCGCCGCCGCGTTGATCGCCAGGGCATAGCTGCCTTCGGGCATTTCCGTTGGTGTTCCGCCGGTGCCGCGCTAGACAAGGGGCTCTGTCGCCTTGTTCTTTTCGCGGAGACCGCCGATGACCCCTGCGCTTGGCTTCGATGCCACCACCGCCAGCAGTTTCTTCTTCGACGAAGAGCACCACATGCTGCGCACGCAGGTGCGCCGCTTTGTCGAGCAGGAAATCAAGCCGCACGCCGACACCTGGGAAGCAGAGGGCGCTACGCCACGTGCGGTGCTGCGCAAGATGGGCGCGCTGGGATTCTTCGGCATCCGCTATCCCGAGGCCTACGGCGGATCGGCGATGGATCAACGCGCCACCGTCGTTCTGGCCGAAGAACTGGGCCGCAGCACCTATGCCGGGGTGGCGATCACGGCTTTGGTGCATACCGACATGGCCTCGGTTCATATCTTCAATGCCGGGACAGAGGCGCAGAAGGCAAGATACATCCCGCGCGTGATCACCGGCGAGATCATCACCGCCGTCGGCGTCACCGAACCCGACGCAGGGTCGGACGTGAAGGGTATCCGCACCACCGCCCGGCGCGAGGGCGATCATTATGTATTGAACGGGGCCAAGACCTTCATCACCAACGGGGTGCTGGGCGATGTCGTTTGCCTGGCCGCCAAGACCGACACCACGGGCCGGCCCAGCCAGAGTGTCACCATGTTCATCGTCGAAAAGGGCATGCCGGGGTTAACCGTGGCGCGGTCGCTGAAGAAGCACGGCTGGAACAGTTCGGACACGGCGGAATTGTCCCTTGTCGATGTGCGCGTTCCCGTCGAGAACCGGCTGGGACAGGAAGGCCGCGGGTTCTACGAGATCATGAAGAATTTCCAGAACGAGCGCCTGGTGATCGGCGCGATGGCGATGGGCGAGGCGCAGGCCGCCATCAACCTGACCGTGGACCATGTGAAAACCCGCAAGGCCTTCGGAGCGCCCCTGTGGGACAAGCAGGTGATCCGCAACCGTCTGGCTGATCTGTCGGCCCGCATCGAGGCCGGGCGCCAGATGATCTATGCCACCGCCGCCCGCGCCGCACGGGGCGAGGATCTGGTGCGCGAGGTATCGATGATCAAGGCTTATTGCGGCGAGCTGGTGAACGAGGTGATGTATGCCTGCGTGCAGTTCCACGGCGGCACCGGGTTCATGCACGGCAGCCCGATCGAGCGCATGTCCCGCGATGCGCGGGTGCAGGCGATCGGCGGCGGCGCGACCGAGGTCATGCTGGAAGAGGTCGCCAAGCGGATGTGACGGCGCGCCCGTGGCCGGTCATTCCGCCTGCGCGATGTCGCGCAGATCGGTCATCCGGCGGGCAAACACGCTTTCAAACGTGTTGGCGCGGGCAAAAGAGACGGCGCGGTCCGACGCCGCGACGATCGCCGCGCGGTCGGTATCCAGTCGCTCGATGGCAGCAACCATCGCCCCGGCACCGCCCCGGCGCACCACCCAGCCGGCATCCGATACGGCCTGAAGCCGGCTCCACATGGTGTTGCGCACGCCCAGAATCGGCAGGCCGCAGCCCAGCGCCTCGACATAGGAACTCAGCGGTGTCGGCAGGCGGCGCATCGACACGAAGACATCGGCGCTTTGACGCAGGTGAGGGACCAGCCGCGCGTCGAACCCTTTGGGCTCTGACAGCCGCATGTGGCTTGACAGGCCCAGCGCCGCAATCCCGTCGCGCAACCGCCCCTGCTCGGGCCCGGTGCCGAACAGCTCCAGCGTGAACGCCGTGCCCCGGTTGGCCAGCAGATGCGCCACCGGCAGAATATCGACGATCCGGGATTCGGGCGTCAGCATGCCATACCAGACCAGCCGCAGCGGCGCGCCGGATTGCAGGTGCCGTGCGCGGTCTTCTTGTTCCGTGGCGCGCACGATCATCGGCGTGCGCAGCCGGTTGTCCAGATAGGGCAACATCCGGTCGGACAGGCGGCCATAGGCGACCTGCGCAGGGTAGCCGTTGCAATGCAGACCGTCGGCCTGCGACAGGGCGCGCCGCAAGTGACGCTCCTTGCGCAGGTTATAGACCACCGACCCGATCCGGCGGCGCATCTTGGCATGTTGCGCGATCCCCGCCGCCATACGCCCGGCAAGCGCCTGTTCGACGGAATAGACCAGCTTGCCGATCCGTCCGCGCATCGCTTCGGGCAGGTTCAGGTGCTTGAGGTCGTCGGCCGCGCAATAAACCAGCGAGGATTCGTCCAGCAGCAGACCGGGCACCGGCGCGCCTGGATCCAGCACGATCAACTCAAACCCCAGTTGCGTCACGGAATAGCGCATCGGGTCATCGATCGAGCGCCGGTCCCGCCACAGCACGCAGCGCACCGGGCCGGGCCAGAGTTGGCAATGCAGCTTCATCCCCTCGACGAACTTTACGTCAAGGACGACTTCGCCCCCCGCGACTTCGACAAGCGGCGCGGGAGAGAGCATCAGCAGGGATGACATACAATGGTCCGTTCAACATTCGTCAACTGGGCGTTTTCCGAGAAAACAGTGGATTGTCCCCGAAAGTCCATCCAAAATCTGATGTTTGCGGGACATAGGGCGAATGAAGGCGAGAATCGGCGGAAAAATCGTGGTTTGGCTGCTTCTGGCGGCACTGGGTTTCGGTGCTGTCGCCGTTCTGCTGGCGTCACGTCCGCCGGAAACGGCTCGGGTGATCGCCAACGCACCGACCCTGACCGCGCCCGATCACGGGTTGCGCGTGTTCCATCTGGGTCACAGCCTGGTGGGCCGCGACATGCCTGCGATGGTGACGCAGCTCGCCCATGCCGCCGGGTTCGGCGCGCATCGTTACGAAAGCCAACTGGGCTGGGGCACCTCGCTGCGGGCGCATTGGTATCCCGACGCCGAAATCGCCGGATTCGAGCGCGAGAACGACCACGCCGCGTTTCGCCCCGCGCTGGAGGCGGTGACAAGCGGCGATTACGACGCGATCATCCTGACCGAAATGGTTGAACTGCGCGACGCGATCCGATGGCACGACAGCCCGCGCTACCTGTCGCAATGGGTCGAGGCCGCGCGCACCGCCCGGCCCGATGTTCGGATCTATCTCTACAAGACCTGGCACGATCTGCAGCACCCCGAGGGCTGGCTGGACCGACTGGAAAACGACCCCGTCGCGCTTTGGCAACAGCAGGTTCTGGCGCCCACCTGGGCCAACCCGGATCTCGGGCCGGTGCATGTGGTGCCCGCGACGCAGGTTCTGGCAGAACTGACCCGCGCGCTGCGCGACGGGCCGGGGGCCGAGGGTTTGCGCCAGCCCGCCGATCTGTTTCGCCGCAACGCGGACGGATCGCTTGACACCATCCACCTGAACGATCAGGGCCATTACCTGATTGCGTTGACCCATGTCGCAACCCTGTATCACCGGCCCGTTCTGGGCTTGCCCCATGCGCTGTTGCGCGCCGACGGGATGCCGGCCGATCCGCCCGGCGCAGAGGCCGCCGCGCTGATGCAGCGGATCGTCGACGCGGTGATGCGCACGACCCCGAATACCGGACTGCCCGTGGAGCCCCCTGTATGAAATGTCGTCGGAGACTCGCCTCATGAAACTCATCCTGACCCTCGTGGCCTTCTTGTTGCCAACCCTGGCGCAAGCCCAGATCGACGTGAGCCCGCGTGAAGGGAGGCGCGCGCTGGGACTGAACCTGGCCGAGGTGGTCAGCTGGTCCACGGAACTGCCGTTCATCGACGTGATGCACAACGCCCAGCGCTGGATCGGGCATCTGCCCGGGCAATGGGGCGGGCTGGACGAGGCCGCGCTGTTCGAGGCCGGAGTGCTGGATGCCGATGGCTGGCCCACCGCAGTGCCGCGCACCGCGCGCAGGCTTTCCACCTCGGTGCTGGTGGATCTGCCGGCCGAGATGACCTCGGCCGCCGGGCGCTGGCACGCGCATTGGGAGGGCACGGCCTATCTGGGGTTCACCGGGGCCGCGCGCAATGTGCGGTTTGGCGACAATTCCGCCAGTTTCGATTTCGAACCGGGTCGGGGTGCGGTGATCATCGAATTCAACCGCGGATCGGTGCGCAACCTGTCGATCGTGCACGAGCGCCATCTAGAGGCTTTCGAGGCCGGGGCAATGTTCAACCCCGACTGGCTTGCGCGGGTTGGCGACGCCGAAATCCTGCGGTTCATGGACTGGATGCTGACCAACAACTCGCAGGTCAGCACCTGGGACCAGCGCGCGCAGGTCACGGATTACTCCTGGGCGCGGCGCGGTGTGCCGCTGGAAATCCTGATCCGGCTGGCCAACGAGACCGGCGCCGAGCCCTGGCTGACCCTGCCGCATCTGGCCGATGACGCCTACGTCCGCCAGTTCGCGCAGGTCGTGCATGACGGGCTGCGCCCCGATCTGCGTGCCTGGTTCGAGTTTTCCAACGAGATCTGGAACTGGAGCTTTGCCCAGGCCGACTGGGCCGAACAATCCGCGCGCGGGCGCTGGGATCGCGAATGGGGCTGGGTGCAATTTGCCGCCGTGCGCGCCGCCGAAGTGATGCGGGTGATCGACACGGTTTACGCCGACGCGCCCGCACGCCGGGTGCGCGTGCTGGGCCTGTTCACCGGCTGGCTGGGGCTGGAACACGACATGCTCGAAGCGCCCGATTATGTCGCCGAGGATCCGGCCCATCGCCCCCCGCGCGAGGACTTCGATGCGCTGGCCGTGACCGGCTATTTCTCGGGCGAGCTGCATTCCGAGCGAAAGCAGGAGATGGTTCGGCAATGGCTGACCGATAGCCTTGCCGACGCCGAAACGCGAGCCGATGCGCAGGGGTTGAGCGGTGCCGATCGCGACGCCTGGCTGGCCGAGCACCGGTTCGACCTGGCGATTGAGCTGGCGGCGCAGGAGTTGCTGGATGGCGGCGTGTCGGGCGATGCCGAGAACTCGGTCCGGGACCTGATCGACCGCACCCTGACCCACCATGCCGCCGTGGCGCGATCCTATGATCTGGCGCTGGTGATGTATGAAGGGGGCACTCATGTCGCCGTGCACCCGGAACAACACGGCGACGCCGAGCTGGTGGCATTCTTCACCGCGCTGAACTATTCGCCGCAGATGGGCGATCTGTATCGTGCGCTGCTGACCGGATGGCGCACGCTGACGCCTGCGCCCTTTACCGCCTATATGGACATTGGCCGCCCGTCTGTCTGGGGTGCCTGGGGGCATTTGCGGCATCTGGATGACCAGAACCCGCGCTGGGATTCGCTGATGGACGCCACCGCACCATGAGCCTGTCGATCATCATTCCGGCCTGCAATGAAGCGGGCTATATCGGTGCCTGTCTGTCGGCGGTGCTGGCCTCGGTCGGTGTGCAGGGCGCGCAGGTGATCGTCGTCGCCAATGGCTGCACCGATGATACCGCGGCGCGGGCCGCCTCGTTTCAGGCGGCGTTTGAGGCGTCTGGCTGGCGGCTCGATGTGCTGGACCTGCCGGCGCTGGGCAAACCCGGCGCGCTGGATGCCGGGGACGGTGCGGCGACCCACGCCAACCGCGCCTATCTCGATGCCGATGTGACCGTTTCGCCGCCGCTGCTGGGCGATATCGCCGCCGCGCTGGCCGTGTCGCAGCCGCGCTATGCCTCGGGAACACCGGTGGTGACCGCGCGTTCGGCGGTCACACGGGCTTATGCACGGTTCTGGGTCGGCCTGCCGTTTGTGGCGCAGGGCGTGCCCGGATTCGGGCTCTATGCGGTCAACGCTGGGGGCCGCGCGCGCTGGGGGACGTTTCCGGCGATCATCTCGGACGATACCTTTGTGCGGGTGCAATTCACGCCGGATGAACGCGTCCGGGTTGCCAGCGCCTATCAATGG
This sequence comes from Paracoccaceae bacterium, assembly GCA_020441345.1. GTDB lineage: Bacteria > Pseudomonadota > Alphaproteobacteria > Rhodobacterales > Rhodobacteraceae > Pararhodobacter. Next base: position 9,846 of record JAGRMK010000445.1, on the reverse strand, counting down.
CCGATGGTCGAGGGGTTTCGCGCCCTCGTCCGGGTCCGGCGCAGGCAGGATCAGGGCGTCGCGGAACTGGCCACGCTGCATCCCGCGATGATGGCCAACGAAGGCAAGGACCGGCCCGGCATGCTCTGGCTTCTGGGTCGGCTGTTGCGCGATCCCCTGGCCTTTGCCACCTATGCGGCAGTCTCGCTTGCGGTGCGCGCGGGCTGGGGCCGTCAGGCAGGCTGGGTGCGCGGGCGCTGAGAGAAACAGAGCGCCAGCTTCCCTGCCTCGGTATCGATATTGTGGCGCAAGAGGACGCGCGCGCGGCCCGTTGTGCCCATGCGACGCAGCTTGTCTTCCTGGGCGGTGGCCAGCGCGGTGATCGCCTCGACCAGGGCGGACACGTCGCCCGCCGGCACCAGCCAGCCGGTCTTGCCGTCCTGCATCAACTCGGGGACGCCGGCGATGAAGGTGGCGATCACCGGACGCGCCATCGCCATCGCCTCCATGACAACCATCGGCAGGCCTTCGGCGAATGAGGGCAGAACCAGCGCATGCGCGTCATTGATCGCCGCGCGCACCCCGCGTTCATCCAACCAACCGGTCAGCTTCACGGAATGTCCGATCCCGGCCTGCGAAATCATCCGTTCGATCGGGGCGCGCAGTTCGCCGTCTCCCACCAGAACCAGACGGGCATCGACGCCCCGGCGCAGCACCTCGGCCATCGCCTCGATCAGCAACAACTGACCCTTCTGCTCTGCAAAGCGACCGATGTTGACAAGCGTCACCGGGCGCATCACCGGCGGCGGGTTGGTCATGTCGAAATGCTGCGGCTCGATCCCGCAATGCACGACCTTGATCTTGGGCCAATGGCGATGATCCACCAGACGGCATAATTGACTGCGGCCATAGGAACTGATCGCAACGACGAAATCGGCGCGGCGGATCTTCAGCGGCAGGGCAATGGCAAAGGGCTTGTCGAATTCTTCGGGCCCGTGCACCGTGAAGCTGAACGGCCGCCCGGTCATTTCCGCAGCCAGCATCGCCACGCAGGCGGCGTTGGTGCCGAAATGCGCATGCAGACGGTCGATGTTCAGCTCTACAACACGGCGCGCGACATAGGCGGCCTCGTGGAAATAGATCAGATGCTTGAAGAGCCCGGCCTCGGAGCGGTAGCCCGCACGGATCGCCAGCGCCAGGGCGGAATAGATCCGCACCGGCGCGCGCAGCCCGGCCAGAAACACCGCCCAGATCATCGCGATCACGCCCTTGGCCAGCACATATTCGGTAACTGCCGCTTCCTCGCGGTCAGCCGGGTCAACCAGATCGCCATCGAAGGGACGCATGGCGATACGGCTCACGCTGATGCCCCGGCGTTCCAGCGCCCGCACCTCGCGGCGGATGAAGCTGTGCGAAGGGGCGGGATAGGTGTTGAGGATATAACCGACTTTCACGCGTGCACCTGTCTTGTCTTTGCCCAATCGCTAGGCGCGAAATCGGGCGAATTCAAGAAACCCGCGGGGTTTTGCCGGGGCGCGGGGTATGCCACAGATATGCCGCATTGATGGGGCAAATCGTTAACTTATTCTTAGCCGTGGTGCCGATATCCTGCGATTCGACGCCACCAAAACAGGCGAGTGAACGTGTGGCAGACGCTGTGATTATCGGTAAGCAGTCCTCGGGCGGGGTGATGGGGCGCGTCATGCGGTCCTCGGCCTTTACCATCATGGGCTTTGGCACCCAGCAGGTGATCCGTTTCGGGTCAAACCTGATTCTCGCGCGGCTGCTGTTTCCCGAGGCCTTCGGCACGATGGCTCTGGTCACTGTGTTGCTGGTCGGCCTGACGATGCTGTCGGATCTGGGTATCCAACCCGCGATCCAGAGCAGCCAGCGTGGTGACGACCCGGAATTTCTGAACACGGCCTGGACCCTGAACATGGGTCGCGCGGTGATGCTCTTCGCGATTGCCTGCGCGCTGGCCTGGCCGATGGCGTGGTTCTACGAAGAACCCTTGCTGTTTCAATTGATCCCCGTCGCCGCGATCAGCATGCTGTTACTGGCGCTGGAACCGACCCGCGCCGAAACCGCCTCGCGGCATATGGCGCTGGGGCGGCTGACGATCATGGAAATGATCGCGCAGGTGATCAGCGTCACGGTCATGCTGCTTCTGGCCTGGTGGACGGGCTCTATCTGGGCGCTGGTGGCGGGCAATCTGGTGGCAGCGGGGGCGCGGGCCGGTCTGGCCTGGATCATGCTGCCGGGAATCTCGAACCGATTGCATCTGGATCGGTCCTGCGCACAAGAGCTGGTGCGCTATGGCCGCTGGATTTTCTTCAGCACGGTTGCCGGGTTCATCGTGCTGCAAAGCGACAAGCTGATTCTGGGTCACTACCTGACGATGGAGCAGCTTGGCCTATACAACATCGGTTTCTTTCTGGCCGGGTTCCCGCTGATGCTGGGACAATTGCTTGTGCAGCGGCTGATGATCCCGATCTACCGCGCCAGCCCCCCCAAGGAGTCGCCAGAGAATTTCGCACGGCTGCGGCGCATCCGTTTCATGCTGTCGGCGTTTCTGGTGGCCGGCGTGACGCCGCTGGCGCTGGGCGGGGTCTATATCGTCGATCTGCTATACGATCCGCGCTATGCGACATCCGGGGCGGTGACGATGATCGTCTCAATTGCGCTGCTGCCGCAGATGCTGGGCCTGACCTATGATCAGGTGGCGCTGGCCTCGGGGGATTCGCGCGGATTCTTCGCCTTGAACGCCGCGCGGGCCGTGATCCTGGTTACGCTGCTGCTGACGCTGGTGCCCTGGCTTGGCATTCCCGGCGCACCGATAGCCATGGCCTCGACCGCGTTGCTGAGCTATCCGCTACAATTGCGCCTGGCACGCAAACATGGCGCGTGGGACGCGTTGCATGATGCAGTCATGGCTTCGGTCGCGGGGGTGCTGCTGCTGGTGGTGCTGATCCTCCACGGCGCGGAACTGGCGCAGGTCTTTGCGGTCTGAGGGTTTCGAACCCGGCGCGTTCGACGGATTTCGGAACAATCACCACCGTTCTGCCCTATTTGTGACAGGCTTGGACGCGATGACAGGCTAAACAGGTCTGTGCAGACCACCAAAGTGTGGTCAGAGGTGAGTTCATGGTTAACACACGCATCTTGGAGAAACGCCTGGGCTGGCGAAGCCACGACCCCGATGAAGCGCCCGCACCGCCGGCGCGCCCGATCGGCCATGAACCCATGCTTCAGGGCCGCGTCGAGCACAGCCCGCGCGGCACATCGTCCCGCGGGCCGCGCGGCCTCGCCATTGCAGAGGCCTGGGATCGCCTGCCTCGAACCGGACACGACGCCGAGGCGCTGGTCGCCCGCGCCGGTCTGGTGCCGTCGATCGATCGTGCCTCGGTCGCCGGGGCGGCTTTTGACCAGCTTCGCACGCAATTGACCCGTGTCCTCAGGACGAACGACTGGCGCCGGATCGGCATCGCCTCGGCGCGGCGCGGGGCTGGGCGCAGCTTTGTCGCCGCGGGCCTGGCCGCCAGTATCGCGCGACTGGATTCCCTGCGCGTGCTGTTGATCGACGCCGATCTGGAAAACCCCGGTCTGGCCGACCTGTTTGACACCCCCGCGCTGGGCCCCCTGGAAGAGGTTCTGACCGCGCAGCGCGCGCCCGAAACGCAACTGATCCACATTGGCAACGGTCTGGCGGTGGCGCTGAACGATACGCCGGTCGATTTCGGCGCCGAACTGTTCCTGGCGCCTGATGCGATCCTGGCTCTCAGGGCGATGAGCGACCTGCTGGCGCCCGATGTGGTGATCCTGGACATGCCCCCGCTGCTGGACGATTCCGTTTCACAGGCGCTGCTGCCGCAACTGGATGCGGTGCTGCTGGTTTCGGACGGGATGAGCAGCACGGCGGCGGATATCATGAATTGCGAACGCCTGCTCGAAGGTCAGGTGCCGGTGCTGGGTATCGCGTTGAACAAATCCGAAGACCGCGATCCGCGACCGGCGTCGCGGCGCCGGTTCTGAGGGGGTCGCGATGGGACCGATCCTCAATCTGCACGAAGCCCTCAGCTGGCTGCGCCGCCGCTGGCAGATGATCGCGCTGATGACCCTGCTGGGCGCGGTCGCCGGGCTGGTCATGGCCATGCGCATCGACCGGATCTATTCCGCCAGCGCGGTGATCCAGGTGATCAATCCGGTCATCGCGGTGTCGGACGACGGCAGCGGCGTAACTGCGCCCGACGTGACCCGCCGCGTGCAGATCATCGAACAACGGCTGATGTCGCGCGAAGCCCTGCTGGACCTCGCGCAGCGGTTCAATCTGTTTGACGGCATGGCGATCAGCCCGGTTGAACAGGTCGCCATGATGCGCGAAAGCTTCAGCATCTCGGCGATCGCCGCCGCGCAACAGGGGTTTTCGCGCGATGGCTCTCTGTCGGCGCTGATCGTTTCGGCGTCGGACGACGACCCGGAAACAGCCGCCGCGATCGCCAACGACCTGGCCGATGCGCTGGTTCGTGAAAGCGTCAGCGACCGCCAGAGCGACGCTCAGCAGGCGCTGGACTTTTTCAGCGCCGAAGAGGCCCGGCTCGAAGCCGGAATCGCCACGCTGGAGGATGAGATTGCAGCCTATCGCAGCGAAAACGAAGGGTTCCTGCCCGCCGCCGTAACCTTGCGCCGGGCCGAGCGCAGCCGTTTGGCCGACAGCCTGCTGGAAATTCAGCAAGAGATTTCCGCGCGGCGCAACGAACTGGCTGCGCAGGACAGCGGGTCGCAGCGGGTCGTCACGCAGCGCCGTGTTGCCCAGCTGACCGACGAGATCGCCCAGTTGACGCAACAGGCCGGCGTTCTGACGGCGCGCATCGCCGAAATCCAGGAGGTTCTGCAATCCGCTCCGGCCATCGAACAGCAGCTGATCGCGCTCAACCGGCGGATGGAACAATACCAGGCCCAGCTCACTGCCGCCGCCGACCGCCGCCGCGAAGCCGAACTGGGTGCGCGGATCGAAGTCGATCAGCAATCCGAGCGATTTGAACTGCTGGAACACGCGCTGGTGCCTGAATACCCGATCTCGCGCAGCCGCAAGAAGGTGGCGCTGATGGGCGTGATCGGCGGCGTGGTGCTGGGATTCCTGGTGGCCTATGCGATGGAATGGATGAAACCCGTGATGCGCACCGCCTGGCGCGTTGAACGCGACCTGCAATTGCGCCCGGTAATCAGCATTCCCTACGCGATGCCCATGCACGAGCGACGCAGACGGCGCGTGATCTGGGGGCTTGGGTTGCTGGTGCTGATTGCCGCCGGCGGGCTTGCGGCGGGGCTTTTCGGGGTTTTCTGACCCTTTCACATTCCTCCTGGTTGCGGCATAGAGTCCGTGAAGGGGCGAATGGCGATGCAACAAGACATCCCGGCATGGATCGACGGTGCCTTGCAACCGGTCGACAAGCTGACGGTTCACCGGCAGGGGTTGCGGCATCCGGCGGTGTCGGTCTTTGTCATGGCGGGCGGGCGGCTGCTGATCCAGCGGCGCGCGCTGGGAAAATACCACACGCCGGGCCTGTGGGCGAATACCTGCTGCACCCATCCGCTCTGGGGAGAAACGGCGCTGCATTGCGCCACGCGCCGACTCTCTGAGGAACTGGGCATCGCCGACGTGCCGCTGATCTATCGCGGGCAGGTTGAATACCGCGCCGAGGTCGGTGGCGGCATGATCGAACACGAGGTGGTCGATCTGTTCCTCGCCGATTGTGTCTCGCCGCCCGAAGTTGCGCCGAATCCTGACGAGGTGATGGATATCGCCTGGATCGATGCCGCGACCTTGCAGATAGCGCTGGCCGAGCGGCCCGGCGAGTTTACACCGTGGTTGCAGATTTATCTGCGCGATCACGGTGACCGGGTGCTGCCGGGGTTCTGAGCGCCCGGTTTTCGGCCCGCCGAGGGGGCGCTGCCCCCGCCCCTGCGGGGCCCCCCGGAGTATTTTCGGCAAGATGAAAGCGGTCAGTCGGCGATCAGAAGAAGTTCGGCGGTCACGCAGACTCCGTTCACGCCGGGCTCCAGCCAGCCCTGATGAGTCGTGGCGGCCAGCGTCACGATATCGGCCTTCAGATCGGCACGCCCGTCCATCAGGCGTCCCTCGGTCAGCAGGATCTCGGTCGCGAAGCTGTCGATCGGAGCCTGCCCGCGCAGCCGCGGGTGAACCAGCGAGCCAAGGCCAAAAACGCGCCCGCGTGTGATCCCGACCTCGGTCGCCGCCGCGACCAGCGCCGCGCCGATGTCCTGGTTGGGGCGCAGGGTGATCAGCGCCGCGCCGTCACGGGCCGTGGTTGGTATCGGCTGGAACAGCGGAAAACCGGTTTCCACGTCCTGCGTGACCGCCAGCGTGGCGCCTGTCACCCCCCAGCCGTGTGCCCGGACCGGTGCCGCGAGGCGGCTTTCGAGCGGCAGGATATGGCCCATGCGCGGCCCGTCCCAGCCGGGCGCGGAAAACCAGCCGTGGCCATGCAGCCAGGCCGCGCCGTCCTTTCGCCCCGCGTGCAGACCGAGGTGATCGATGGTTCCGGCGCCCATCCGGTGCGGGCCCGCATACCAGGCTGCATGGGCCCCGGTCGGGTCATCGCCAGGGATCACGAAATCGAGATTGGCCAGGGTCGCGCCCTCGATCACCAGCCAGCCGCCGTCAAAATCCGCCAACGCCAGCGCGACCGAGGCGGCCAGGGTTTCGGCCACCGGCAGGACCAGATCGACCGGCTGCGCGGCGCAGTTCACGGCGGCCCAGCGCCGCGCGGGACCGGAACCCGGATGGTCGAGCCGGGCGATCATTCGGGCGGGATCTCGTTGCGCCGCGCCAGCTCTTCGCGGATCATTTTCTTGGTGATCTTGCCATAGGCGGATTTCGGCATTTCATCCCAGAACACGACATGCTGCGGCATCTTGTACCGCGCGAGCTTGTCGCCCAGCCAGGCCAGCAGATCGGCGGGGTCAACAGGCGCGGTGCAGACGCAGACCGCCATGCCGACCTCGCCCCATTTGCGGTTGGGCACGCCCAGCACAGCGGCCTCGGACACGGCGGGGTGGAGCAGGATCTTTTCCTCGATCTCGCGCGGGTAGATGTTCGACCCCCCCGAGATATACATGTCACTGGCGCGGCCGGTCAGGTAGACGAACCCCTGTTCGTCCATGTGTCCCAGGTCGCCGGTGCAGAACCAGCCATCGCGAAAGCTTTTGGCGTTGGCGTCGGGGTTGTTGAAATAGCCCGCAAAGACGGCGGGGCCGGTGGCGCAGATCTCGCCGGTTTCATGCGGTGCGCACGCGCTGCCGTCGGCGCGTTGCACCATGACCTGCATCCCGGTGCGCGCGAATCCACAGGTGCCCAGCTTCATCTCGCCGGTGGAATGGTGCACGGCGGGCAGGACGGTGATGTTGCCTGTCACCTCGCCGAGGCCGAAATACTGAACCAGAACCGGGCCCAGCTTTTCCAGCGCGTTGATCTGATCGGCGCGATACATCGGCGCGCCAGCGTAGATCACGTACCGCAGCGACGAATGATCGTGCTGGTCAACCGCCGGATGCTCGATCAGAAGTTTGACGATGGTCGGCACGGTGAACATGTTGGAGATGCGGTGCTTCTCAACGAGGTGCCAGACTTCGGCCGGGTCCAGCTTCGCACCCCTGGGCAGCACCGAAGGCACGCCATGCGCGACCTGTGCAAGCTGGTGAATGCCCGCGCCATGGCTGAGCGGTGCGACGACCAGCGAGGCGTCGGACGTGCCCCAATCAGCGCCGGTGCCGGGCATCAGGTCGCACAGGTGGTTGGTCACCACAAACCCCATCTGCCCGTGGGTCAGCACGGCGGCCTTGGGCCGGCCGGTGGTGCCAGAGGTGAAGAAGAACCAGCACGGATCGTCGCGCTGCACCGCGGCGGCGGGTCGGGACTGGCCGAGATAGGGGGCGATCAGCGTGTCATAGTCCTCGGCGAAATCGCTGGCGCCGATCGCGACGGTGAAATCCACGGTTTCGGCACAGGCGGCGGCATGCTGCACGAATTCCGCCCCAACCAGCAGCCCGCGCGCCTGGCTGGACTGCGCGAGAAAGGCCACGTCCTCGGGGGTCTGGCGGAAATTGGCGGGCACCCAGACGCAACCCGCGCGCCAGCAGCCGAACATCGCCTCGAACATCTGGTTGTTGTTGGCCGATTGCACCAGGATGCGATCACCCTTTTTCACCTTGAAACGGTCGATCAACAGTTCGGCAAAGGCGGCGGCGCGCGACTCCATCTGCGCCCAGGTCCAGGTCTGGTCGCCCCAGACAAAACCGGGCACGTCGGGGTGGCGCCGGGCGATGTCGGTAAGAAAATGCGACAGGTTCATCACCCGGGCCGAGACCGGGGTGATGCCTTGCGACAGGTCTTGCCTCATTTCACGCGCTCCAGGATCGAGCAGTAATTGGCCACCGCCGCACCGCCCATGTTGAACACGCCGCCCAGTCGCGCGCCGGGCACCTGCATGTCACCCGCCTCGCCGGCGATCTGCATCGCGGCCATGACGTGTTGCGACACGCCGGTCGCGCCGATCGGGTGCCCCTTGGATTTCAGCCCGCCCGAGGGGTTTACCGGCAGCTTGCCCTGCATCGTCGTCACGCCGTCGCGGATCACGCGGTGGCCCTGGCCCTGTTCGGCCAGTCCCATTGCCTCGTATTCCAGCATCTCGGCGACGGTAAAGCAGTCGTGGGTTTCGACGAAACTGAGATCTTCCAGCGTCACGCCCGCATCGCCGAGCGCGGTTGACCAGGCCATGCGCGCGCCGGTGAAGTCCAGCACATCACGGCGCGACAGCGGCAAAAAGTCGTTCTTTTGCACGCGGGCGCGAAAAGCGATGGCCCGGTTCAGGGTTGCGGCGGTTTCCGCATCGGCCAGCACCAGGATCGCCGCGCCATCCGAGACCAGCGAGCAGTCGGTGCGGCGCAACGGCCCGGCGACATGGGGGTTCTTTTCCGACGGCGTGTTGCAGAACTCGAAGCCGAAATCCTTGCGCATATGGGCGTATGGGTTGTTCATCCCGTTGCGGTGGTTCTTGGCCGCAATCATCGCCAGCGCGTCGGACTGGTCGCCGTATTTCTGAAAATAACTGCCAGCGATCTTGCCAAACAACCCGGCGAACCCGGCGGGAACATCAGCCTCTTCGGCGACATAGGAAGCGCCCAGCAGAATGTCACCCACCTCTGCCGTGGGGGTCGCAGTCATCTTTTCCGCTCCGACCACCAGTGCGATGCGCCCGCGCCCCGATTCGATGAAATCCATCGCCCCATACAGCGCCGCAGACCCCGTGGCGCAGGCGTTTTCATAGCGGATCGCCGGCACGTGCCGCAGTCGTTCATCGGCCAGCGCGACCAGCGCGGCCTGAAAATCCTGCCGCGAAAAACCGTTGTTGAACACGCCGACGAAAATGCCATCGACATCCTCGGCGCCGATACCGGCATGCTCCAGCGCGGGCGCGAGGGTTTCGGCAATCAGGTGTTCGGTATCGGGTTGATCGGATTTGCCGAATTTCGAATGGCTCCAACCGACGATATGGGCGCGGGTCATGACGGGTTCCTCCTGTGGCTTGGCAGGAATGCAACACATTGCGCGCCGCTTGCCCAGAGGGAGTGTGCAGTTTCGCTGCCCGCTGGACAGCGCCGGGGCGCTTGCCCTATCCCGAAGAGGGACGAGGGCCATCATGCCAAAAGCGAAAATAGCGCACAAAGCCGGAGCCGTGACCATCGACGCCGTGGCAATCGGTCGGAACGAGGGCGCGCGTCTGATCGCCTGCCTCGACTCGCTCACCAGCCAGGTGCGGCGGATCGTCTATGTCGATTCGGGCTCGA
>JAGRMK010000444.1 GCA_020441345.1 Paracoccaceae bacterium | reverse complement strand
CGCCGCCACGCCGCAAGCCACGCCGCTCTGCGACGCCAGCGTTGCAATTTGATCAAATACCTGCTCAACTTGTGGCGCTGATATCGTCACCGAGATGGGAACACATGGGCCGAGCTACACTGATCGTGAGAAACGGCCGCGTGCTGACGATGGATCGGCAGCGGCCCCGCGCACAAGCCATCGCGGTGCAGGATACGCGCATCCTGGCGGTTGGCGACACGGATACGATCATGGCGCTGGCCGACCCTGACTGCCGGATCCTGGACGCGCAAGGTGCGACGGTTCTGCCTGGCCTGATTGAAAGCCATCTGCACCTGTTCATGGGTGGCTCGGAACTGGCGCATCTGCATCTTCTGGGGGTCGAAGGCGCGACGGCGCTGACAGAGGCGCTTCGGGGCTTCGCGGCAGAACATCCCGACCGCGCGGTGATCGTCGGTCAGGGCTGCGACTACGCCATCTATGGCCGCGCGTTGACCCGGCACGATCTGGACGCGATCCTGCCCGATCGCCCGGTCATCCTGCTGGCTGCCGATCATCACACCGCCTGGGCGAACACCGCCGCGCTGGAACGCGCCGGCATCCTGCACGGTCGCAAGCTGAGCACCGGCAACGAGATCGTCATGGGCGCCGACGGCCTGGCCACCGGCGAGCTGCGCGAATTCGAGGCCAAAGCACCGGTGCTGACACTTGCGGGCGAGGCGCGGATCATGGCCGGGATTGCCACGGGCGCCGACCCCGTCCCATCGCCGACCGAGGCCGACCTGCGCACCGACAGCGTGGCGATGGCGCGCGGGCTGTTGCATTGCGCGCGCCACGGGTTCACCAGCCTGGTGAACATGGACGGAAATACCTACACGCTGCGGGTTCTCGATGCCTTGCGGCAAGAGGGGCGGCTGACCGCGCGGGTCCGCGTGCCGTTTCACTATCGCCCGCACCGCAGTCCCGGCGACCTGGCCGAGGCCAGCGCAATGCACGCGGCCTGGAATGACGACTGGCTGACCTCGGGCTTTGTCAAGCTGTTCATGGATGGCGTGGTCGACAGCGAAACCGCGGTGATGCTGCAAGACTATCCGGGCCATCCCGGCTGGCGCGGCGACCCGTTGCACAGCGCCGAACGCTTTGCCGAGATCGCGACCGAGGCCGACCGCCGCGGCTTGCAGATCGCCGTGCACGCGATCGGCGACGGGGCGGTGCGGCGGGTGCTGGACGGCTACGCGGCCGCGCGCCGCGCCAATGGCCCCCGCGATTCGCGCCACCGGATCGAGCATATCGAACTGATCGACCGCGAAGACGTGCCGCGACTGGCCGATCTGGGCGTCATCGCGTCGGTCCAGCCCGTGCACGCGCCCGGCGCGATGGATTTCCCGCTGTTTCCGACGCTCGACAAGATCCACAGGCACCGCTGGCGCGACGCCTATCTGTGCCGCGATCTGGCTCAGGCGGGGGTGCGGCTGGCCTTTGCCTCGGATTGGCCGGTGGCCGACATCAACCCGTTCCGGGGCATTCAGGCGGCGCTGACCCGCCCGGCCTTTGACGGTGCCGACGACCAGCGCCCGACGCTGTTCGAGGCACTCGAAGCCTATACCATCGGCGGTGCCTTTGCCGAGTTCACCGAGGATCGCAAAGGCATGTTGCGCCCCGGCTATCTGGGCGACCTGGTGATCCTGTCGGGCGATATCGAGGCCACGCCACCCGAGCAGATCGGCACCCTGCGAGTCACGGCAACCATTTGCGGCGGTCGCGTCGTCTGGGAGACATCATGAGCACCGAGATCGAAATCACCGGCCTGGGCAAGGTCTTTGGCCAGGGGCCAAGCGCCTTTCGCGCCCTTTCCGAGATCGACCTGACCATCGGCTCGGGCGAGTTCTTCACGCTGCTCGGCCCGTCGGGCTGCGGCAAGACCACGCTCTTGCGGCTGATCGCGGGGTTCGAAGCCCCCAGTTCCGGCAGCTTGCGGATCAATGGCGAAGAAGTGGCCGGCAAGGGTCCGAACCAGCGCCCGGTCAACACGGTGTTCCAGAATTACGCCCTGTTCCCGCATATGACCG
>JAGRMK010000443.1 GCA_020441345.1 Paracoccaceae bacterium | reverse complement strand
CAGATCGGGTGGCCCGGCGGGCGGTTGGCTGCCGGGCGAGTCAGGCCCGGGGTTCGCCGGCGAGAATCGCGGCGGCGCTCCGACCGGCGGGGCAGGTTGCGGGGGCTGCGCCCGCGGCGGCGTGCTGGCCGCTGGCGGCGAAAACGCGGGCGGCGGCGGCCCGCTGATCTGACACGCCCCCAGCAGGGTCAAGGCCCCCAGAGCAAGGACAAGCTTCATGATGCCAACTCCTCGTGTTCCCGGTCTCTCACAGACAGCAGCCACTGGACAGCAAACCGTCAAACTCCTATCTCGCATGGATGAACCAGAAGAACCACGACCCAAACAGCAAGTTGATCGCCGAGAACCGGCGCGCACGGTATGATTACTTCATCGAGGACGACCTCGAATGCGGGATCGTTCTGGCCGGGTCCGAGGTCAAATCGCTGCGCCAGGGCGGCGCCAACATCGGCGAAAGCTATGCCAGCGTCGAAAACGGCGAGCTCTGGCTGATCAACGGCTATATCGCGCCCTACCTTCAGGCCAAGACCTGGGGCCACGAGGAACGTCGCCGCCGCAAGCTCCTGGTCAGCCGCAAGGAACTGTCGAAACTCTGGGCCGCCACCGCCAAGGACGGCATGACGCTGGTGCCCTTGCGGATGTATTTCAACGATCGCGGCATGGTGAAGCTCAAGATCGGCATCGCCAAGGGCAAGAAGAACACCGACAAACGCGAGACCAGCGCCAAACGCGACTGGGATCGCCAGAAACGGCGCCTGCTCAAAGAACACGGCTGAGTTCCGAACAATTTGACTAAAATTGCTCGTCTTTACTCTTCAAATATCCCGGGGGAGGGCCCGAAGGGACCTGGGGCAGAGCCCCCAAAACCTTAACCCAGGACCGTGCCCGGTGGCAGATCCAGACCGCGCAGCAATTCCTCGGCCTCCATCGGCCGCTTGCCCTCGCGCTGCGCGCGCAGGATCTCCACCGCGCCGCGTCCGCAGGCGACCCGCAACCCGCCCAGAACAGAGCCCGTCGCGCCGCTGCCCTCTGCCGGCCTTGCGTTCAGCAGCTTGAGGCGCCCGGCCGGGGTCTCGCACCAGGCGCCGGGAAATGGCGACAAGCCGTTGATCTGCCGCGCAACCGTCATGGCATCGGCGGACCAGTCCACGCGCGCCTCGGCCTTGTCGATCTTCTGCGCATAGGTCACGCCTGCCTCGGGTTGCGGCTCGGGCACAAGGTCCGGCAGTTGCGCCAGCGCGCGCAGGATCAGCCGGGCACCCATCCCCGACAACCGGTCATGCAGCGCGCCCGTGGTTTCCGTCTCGCCGATCCCGGTGGTTTCGCGCAGCAGAACCGGGCCGGTATCCAGCCCGGCCTCCATTTGCATGATGCACAACCCGGTTTCCGCGTCGCCTGCCAGAATCGCGCGATGGATCGGCGCGGCGCCCCGCCAACGCGGCAGAAGGGACGCGTGGATGTTCAGGCACCCGTAAACCGGGGCGTCCAGAATGGCCTGTGGCAGGATCAGACCGTAGGCCACCACCACCGCGACATCGGCCTTCAGCGCCGCGAACTCCG
>JAGRMK010000442.1 GCA_020441345.1 Paracoccaceae bacterium | reverse complement strand
TGGCTGTGCAGGCCGGAGTGCTGGAAAAGATCGGCATGCCCGCCGCCATCCCCATGCGCCACGCGACGCCGCATTTCGCCCATGTCTTCTCCGGCGACGGCTATTCGTCCGGCGATTACAGCTACATGTGGTCCGAGGTGATGGACGCAGACGCCTTCGCGGCGTTCGAGGAGGCAGGCGATCCGTTCGACCCGGACCTGGCGGCGAAGCTGGAACGGTTCATCCTGTCGGCCGGGGGCTCGGACGAGGCCGAGGCACTGTATACCGCGTTCCGGGGGCGAATGCCGGGGGTCGAGGCGCTGCTGAAGGGCCGGGGGCTGGCCGAGGCGGCGGCGTAAATCGGCGGTCGACCTGGCGGGTGCGTTCTGTAAGCTTCGTTTCTATCCTGGAAGCGGAGCGAAACCATGACCTACCTGCCCGGCCTGGCCGAAGATGCCACTTTGATAGAGGTGTTCAAGGCGCATCCGTCTGTTGGGGCCGCAATCATGATGCTGAACGATGCGGTGATGCGTCAACCTGCGCCGTTTTCCCCGGCAGAGCGCGAGGCGATCGCGGCCTATGTCTCGCAGATCAATGCATGCCAGTATTGCGGCGCGCTGCACGCGGATGCCGCGACGAAGCTGGGCATGGCGGCCGAAGATGTCGCCGCGCTCTGTCTGCGCCCCGAGGCCCCGCCCGATCCGCGCCTGACCCCGGTTCTGGCCTATGTCGCAAAGCTGACGACGCAGCCCGCGCAGGTTTCGCAAGCGGATGTGCAGCGCATTCTGGATGCAGGCTGGGATGAAGGCGCGGTGAGCTTTGCGGCTTTTGTCGCCGGGGTCTATGCGTTGATGAACCGGGTCGTCGAAGGCCACGGCATCACCATTGCCAAGGACCGGGTCGATGCCGGGGGCAGGCGTCTGACCGAAACGGGCTATGCCGGGATAGCGCGGATGCTGGCGGGCGCGTGACCGGTTTGCCGATGCGTCGTTCAGGCGTCCAGACAGGGGTCGCCTTGTCGGCAAGAGGCGCGTAGGGCAGGGTGCGGGCGAGGTGGGGAAAGGGCGAATGCCCCTTGACCGGCACCGATGCAGGACCGATGTCCCTGCATTCACACGCGCGCAGGAGCCCCACAGATGTATACCCGCTCGATCCCGGTCTTTACGCATTTCCTGACGGCCCTCGGCCAGGTTCTGGCCAAGGCTGACGCCCATTGCACGCAAAACGGCATCGCGCCCGAGGCCTTGCTGGAGTTCCGGCTGTTCCCTGACATGTTTCCATTGCGTCGCCAGGTGCAACTGACCTGCGATTTTGCCACGCGCGGCGCCGACCGGCTGGCGGGCGTGGAGGTCAGCAGCTTTCCCGATACCGAAACCGGGTTTGCCGATCTTCAGGCCCGCATCGCAGCGGCCCGTGCGCATCTGGCGACCTTTTCCGAAGATCAGTTCGAGGGGGCCGGTGAACGGCTGATCACCATCACGCTGCGCACAGGAGAAATGACGATGGATGGCGAACGGTTCCTGACCAGCTACGCCATGCCGCAGTTTCATTTCCACGCGACCACCGCTTACAACATCCTGCGCCACAACGGCGTGGTGTTGGGCAAACGGGATTACATGGGCGTGGCCTGAGCGCGGACGCGTCGAACGCGCAGCGGACCCGACCCACGAAAGGGTATCGGCCAGACAGAAAGCCGCCCTGCCAACGCGCGTTCGAATTGGCGTTCGATCCACGGCATCCCGCGCCCATAGCACGGGATTGCTTGCGTCAGCCCCGGGGCTCGCGGCCGGATCCGGGGCCGACGGGATCCAGATGGATGATTACCTCGGCGTCCGGGATCTCGTCTTCCAGCCGGTGCTCCAACCCGTCGGCAATGGCGTGGGCGGCGTTCAAGGTCATTGCGCCGTCCAGCTCCAGGTGCAGCGACACAAAGGTGCGGCTGCCGGCGGTCCGGGTTTTCAGGTCGTGGAACGCCAGAACGCCGGGCCAGTTGCCGGCGATGCCGTCGATCCGGGCGATCACCTCGGGCGCGGCGGCGTGGTCCATCAGGGCATCCCAGGCACCGCGCCCGATTCGCAAGCCGCTGAACGCCATCCACAGGGCGGCGGCAAGGGCCACGACGCTGTCGATCTGATCGAAGCCCCAGACCGACGAAGTGGTCAGCGCCAGCAGCACACCGAGGGTTGGCAACAGGTCGCTGAGGTAATGCAGCGAATCGGCGGCGACCACGCGATTGCCGGTGCACCGCGCGACATACCGCTGCCACACGATCAACCCGCCGGTCAGCAGAACAGAGACCAGCATGACCGCAACCCCTTCGGATTGAGCCGCAATTTCAGACGGCTGACCAGACAGCAGCCGCTTGCCCGCCAGAACGCCGATCATTCCAGCCGACGTGAGTACCAGAGCCGCCTGAAGCAGCGTTGCCAGATCCTCGGCCGAGGTATGGCCAAAGGTGTGATCGTCGTCGGCGGGCCTTGCGGCATAGGCAATCGCGGCAAGGGCCCCGATCGATACCATCAGGTCCAGCGCGTTGTCGGTCATCGACGCGGCGATGCTCAACGCCCCGGTCGCCACCAGCGCCCAGAGCTTGAGGGCCACCAGCAGAACCGCCACCGTCACCGAGGCGATGCCGGCGGAAAGGTTCAGGGCCGTGAAACGGTCGGTCAAAGGCGGATCTTTCGTGCTTCGTGTTTCAACCTGCGGGCCGGTATACGGACCTTGCTGCGGGCGACGATTGACCCGACTCGCGGGCTGCGTCAGCCTGCGGCCCCGAAAAACAGCGTCCGAGGCCCGATGATGCCAATGCCCATGCCGTACCGCAATGCCTCGCGTGACTGGCGCGGCTTTCTCGACGACGTGATGGAGTACACCGGGCTTGTCTCGGACAATGCCGCCTATACCGGGATCGACGGGGTGTTTCGCGCGTTTCGCAGGCGGTTGACCGTTGAACAGGCGATCCTGTTTGTCAATGTCCTGCCCGCCGTGCCCCGTGCGATCTTCATCCAGGACTGGGATGTCGGCGCGCGGCCCGTGTCTTATGCCCCGCGTGAGACGATGATCCACGAGGCGCGAACGCTGCGCCAGCACCACAATATCGCCCCCGAGACGATTCTGGATGCCACGGCGCGCGCGCTCTGGCGCCGTGTCAACCATGCCGACTTGCGCCGCGTCCTTGCGGAGTTCGGCCCCATGGCGACGGCGTTCTGGACCGTGCAAGACGCCGACCCGCGCGATCTGGCGACGCGGATCGGTTGAGTGGCGGGTGCGACGAATGGCACGCCCCGGTTACAATTCGTAACAATTGCGACAAACTGCGGCAATACTCACCCGCCACCACTCTGTTCAACGTGTGGCAGGCCCTTGGCCCGGCCGCGCAATGGGAGGAGACTAACCGGTGACTTCGAACGCAACGCAAGGGGCGCTTCATTCCGTGCCCGCCCTTCTGGCGCGCAACGCGGCCCAGTTCGGCAACTCGGCTGCCTATCGTGAAAAGGAATTCGGCATCTGGCAGGCCTGGACCTGGAAACAGGTGTCCGAGGAAGTGCACGCGATGGCGATGGGCTTTCTGGCGCTGGGCATGGAGCGCGGCGACTATGTGGCGATCATCGGCCGCAACCGTCCGGCGTTGTATTGGGTGATGGTCGCAGCGCAATCGGTCGGCGCGATCCCGGTGCCCTTGTATCAGGACGCGGTTGCCGAAGAGATGGCCTATGTGCTGGAGCATT
>JAGRMK010000441.1 GCA_020441345.1 Paracoccaceae bacterium | reverse complement strand
TGGCGCATATGCGCTATCACGAGTTCTTTCGGGTGCTGGACGGCCGCATCGTCGAGATGCAGGCGATCTGGGACATCCCCGAGTTGATGATGCAGGCCCGCGCCTGGCCGATGGCGCCGCAACTGGGTGCGTATCTGTGCACGCCCGCGCCGATGACGCAGGACGGGTTGACCGTCACCGGCGACGGCGCGGCGACGATGCAGCATGTCATCGACATGCTGACCGCGATGTGCCGCCACCCGGCCAACCCGGACCCGGCAATCATGGAGCTGGAGCGGTTCTGGCACCCGCGGTTCAACTGGTATGGGCCGACCGGCATCGGCACCGGGCGCGGAATCGCGGGCTTTCGCAACTGGCACCAGATCCCGTTCCTGCGCGCCATGCCGGACCGAAAGCTGGATGCGATGGGCGACCTGATGTCGGCCTGGTTCGGGCAGGGGGAGTACGTTTGCGAAACCGGCTGGCCGAACATGCGCCTGACGCTGAGCCACGGCAACTGGATGGGGATCGCGCCCGCAGGCCGCGAGGTGCTGATGCGCAGCCTCGATTTCTGGCGGTTGGAAGACGGGCTGATCCGCGAGAACTGGGTGCTGGTCGATCTGCTGGATATTTACGCGCAGATCGGCGTCGATGTGCTGGGCCGGATGGCGGAATTCAACAAGGCGCGGCATGGTGGGGCGTTGACCCTTGATGATGGACTGACCCGATGATCGCACTTCCGCAGACCCCGACGTTCCGGCTGGATGGCAAATCGGCGCTGATCACCGGCGCCAGCAGCGGCATCGGGCTGGGTTGCGCGGTGGCGCTGGCGCGGGCTGGTGCGTCGGTGACGCTTGTCGCGCGCCGGGACGATCCGCTGGTGGCGGTGGTCGATGCCCTGCGCGCGGAAGGCTGCGCGGCCGAGGCGCTGGCGCTGGACATCACCGATCTGGTGGCGACAGAGGCGGCCGTCGCCGAACGGGGCCCCATCGATATTCTGGTCAATTCGGCGGGCCTTGCCCGACACGCGCCGGCGCTGGACACCACGCCCGCAGACTATGACGCGGTGATGGACCTGAACCTGCGTGCGGCCTATTTCCTGACCCGGACGGTCGCCAGGGGGCTGATCGACGCGGGGAAGCCCGGCAGCCTGATCAATATCTCCAGCCAGATGGGGTTTGTCGGTGGGCCGGACCGCGCGGTCTATTGTGCCAGCAAACATGCGCTGGAGGGCATGACCAAGGCGATGGCAATCGAATGGGGGCGGCACGGCATTCGCGTCAACACGCTATGCCCGACTTTCATCCGCACGCCTCTGGGCGAGCAGACTCTGGCTATCCCCGAACGCCGCGCCTGGATCGAAAGCAAGATCAAGCTGGGCCGGGTTGGCGAGGTCGAGGATCTGATGGGGCCGGTGGTGTTTCTCGCCTCGGACGCCAGCGCGCTGATGACCGGCACCAGCCTGTTGATCGACGGAGGGTGGACGGCGGAATGAGCGATGGCAAGGTGACATCGCTGGACGTTGCGCGCGCCGCCGGGGTCAGCCAGTCGGCGGTCAGCCGGGTGTTTACCCCGGGCGCGTCGGTGTCGAAAACGATGGAGGCCAAGGTCAGGAAGGCCGCCGACGCGCTGGGCTATCGCCCGAACTCGCTGGCCCGCGCGATGATCACCGGCAAGAGCCGGATCATCGGGCTGGTGGTGGCCTATCTCGACAACCCGTTCTACCCTGTGGCTCTGGAACGGCTGAGTCATGCGCTGCAAGAGCGCGGTTATCACATCCTGATATTCATGGCCAACAACACGCAGGAGGCCATCGCGCAAGTGGTC
Organism: Paracoccaceae bacterium; assembly: GCA_020441345.1. Taxonomy (GTDB): domain Bacteria; phylum Pseudomonadota; class Alphaproteobacteria; order Rhodobacterales; family Rhodobacteraceae; genus Pararhodobacter. Next base: position 1,634 of record JAGRMK010000441.1, on the reverse strand, counting down.
GATGACCTGCTGGCCTATCAGGTGGACGGGATCATCACCGCTTCGGTTTCGCTATCGGGAGATCTGGCGGCGCAATGCGCTTCGGCGGGGATCCCGGTCGTTCTGTTCAACCGCGGGCAACCGGGATCGGGGCTGTCGTCGATCACCTCGGCCAATGTCGAAGGTGGCGGCAAGGTGGCGCGGTTCCTGCTGGAGGGCGGGCACCGGCGGATTGCCCAGATCGCGGGCTGGCAGGGGTCATCGACCGGGCAGGATCGCAGCCGGGGTTTCGTGGCGGCCCTGCAAGAGCACGGTATGGAGCCCTGTGCGACCATCGACGGGATGTATGACCGCGACACCGCCGCGCAGGCGGCACGCAGCCTGATGGCCGGCGCCGATCCGCCCGACGCGATCTTTGTCGGCAACGATCACATGGCCTTTGCGGTGCTCGACGCCTTGCGGGCGCTGGGCGTGCCCGTGCCGGGCGCGGTCTCGGTGGTGGGCTATGACGATGTGCCGATGGCGGGCTGGGCGTCCTATGACCTGACGACGGTGCGCCAGCCGGTCAACCGGATGGTCGAGGCGACGGTCGAGACGCTGCTGGCGCAGATCGAGGATGCCGACCGCCCGGTGCAGAAAATTGAAATCGACGGCCCGCTGATCCTGCGTGGATCGGCCCGCATTCCAGAGGGTTACAAGCAATGACAGGCTATTCGAACCAGTGGCGCGACTTTCCCGATTACATCATCGGTATCACCCGCGAGATCTGGGAGGATCGGGGCATCGAGACCCTGAACCGCTATTACGCGCCCGATATTCCGGTGCGTAGCCCGATGGGCATTCAGCGCGGTAATCAGGCGGTGATCGCCTCGACCATGGCGACCTGCCACGAGTTCCCCGATCGCCAGCTTTACGCAGAGGATGTGATCTGGTCGCATGATCCCGATCACGGGCACCTGTCGTCGCACCGCCTGCTGACCGTGGCGACGCACAGCGCGGACGGCCAGTTCGGCCCCGCCACCGGCCGCAAATGGACGATCCGGGTGATCGCCGATTGCGCGGCCAAGGGCGATCAGATCTATGACGAATGGCTGGTGCGCGATTACGGCGGCATGGTTCGGCAGATGGGCATGGAGCCGCGCGCCTTCGCCCAGCAGGCGATCCGAGACGAGGGCGGGGCGGCGGGTGCGAACTGGCCTTTCCTGCCGGAAAACGACGTGGACGGCGGCTATCACGGGCGGGGCAACGACAACGCCTGGGGGGCGAAATACGCCGAAACGCTGACCCGCATCATGAACAAGGATTTCCACCATATCCACGCCGACTATGACCGAGCGGTGATCGGCGAATACGCCGGCGCCCTGAACGCGGTGGGGCGCGAGGCGGTGACGGCGTTCTGGGTGGGGCTCAGGTCCGCGTTCCCCGATGCGGTGTTCACCATCCATCACCAGATCGGCATGGACGCCGACATGCTCAGCCCCCGCGCCGCGATCCGCTGGTCGCTGGACGGGACGCATTCCGGCTGGGGGGCCTTTGGCCGTCCGACCGGCGCGCGAGTGCATGTGTTCGGCATGAGCCACGCCGAATTCGGTCCCTGGGGCTTGCGCCGGGAATTCACGCTTTACGATGAAATCGCGATCTGGAAGCAGATCCTC
>JAGRMK010000440.1:144-2120 GCA_020441345.1 Paracoccaceae bacterium | reverse complement strand
TCGTGTTCTCCTGCACCGAGGCCTATCGCGTCCGCGACGGCAAGGTCGGCGAGCCGGTCAAGGGTGCGACCCTGATCGGTGACGGTCCGACCGCGCTGAAGAACGTGCGTGGCATCGGCAACGACATGGCGATGGACCCGGGGATCGGCAATTGCGGCAAGGCCGGGCAATGGGTGCCGGTCGGCGTCGGGCAGCCCAGCCTTCTGATCGGCGGGTTGACCATCGGTGGCGTGGCATGAAGCGCCGTAGGGTGCGTGCTGGCACGCACCCTCTTTTTTTCGTTCCCGTCGCTTTTGTCTCGGATTCGCGCTGATTCCTTCACCTTCCATTAACCTTCATCGCTCAATCTCCTCCTTGAATGAGGCGAGGCTGCCATGGACGGGACCACATTTTCTTCTCCCACACCCTTCACCCCACCCACCACGGAAGAAGACCGGCTGTTGTGGCTTCGTCTCATTCGCTCCCGACGCGTCGGCCCCGCGACCTTTCTGCGGCTGCTGACCGAACACGGCTCTGCCGGGGCGGCGTTGGCCGCCCTGCCCGGAATCGCACGCGACGCAGGCGTCAGCGATTATGCCGCCCATCCGCATGACGCCGCGCAGCGCGAGCTGTCGCTCGGGCGCTCCAAGGGCGCGCGCCTGCTGTGCCTTGGCGATCCGGACTATCCCGCCACCCTGGCTGCCCTGACCGATCCTCCCCCGGTCCTCTGGGCGCTGGGGGCCGCGCGCATGCTCGAACAACCCGCGATCGCGATGGTCGGAGCACGCAACGCTTCCAGCCTCGGTCAACGCATGGCACGCAAACTTGCCGAGGGGTTGGGGTATCACGGGTTCACCATTGTCTCGGGCCTGGCCCGGGGGATCGACACCGCCGCGCATGGCGCGGCGCTGAAATCGGGCACCATCGCGGTCATGGCCGGTGGCGTGGACATCGTCTATCCGCCCGAAAACGCCGTTCTGGCCGCCGCCATCGCCGATCAGGGGCTGCGACTTTCGGAGCAGCCGTTTGGCCTGTCGCCGCAGGCCCGCCATTTCCCGCGACGCAACCGGCTGATCGCCGGGCTGGCGCGCGCCGTGATCGTGGTCGAGGCCGCCGAGGGATCGGGCAGTCTGATCACCGCGCGCGATGCGCTCGATCAGGGGCGCGAGGTGCTGGCGGTGCCCGGTCATCCATTCGACGCCCGCGCGGCCGGCTGCAACCAGCTCATTCGCGGCGGCGCGCATCTGGTGCGCGACGTGGCCGACGTGATTGACGCGCTGGAAGCGAGCGTTTCCGCGCTGCCCCCTCAATCTGCGCCACGATCCGCGCCCCGCCCTATGCCAGCCGCAACGCAAAAGCCCGCACGAGGCGCGGCGAAACCGATCGACACCCTCACGTTGCATCGCCGGATTCTAGACCGTCTGGGCCCTGCCCCCGTCGCCGAAGATCAACTCTTGCGCGACCTCGGTCTTCCTGCCGCGACCGTGGCTCCAGCGCTCTTGTTCCTGGAACTCGACGGCCGGGTGCAGCGCCAGCCAGGCGGGATGTTGGCGCGGAGCTGAGGCGCGCTCACGGCACCCGAAACTCGGCTTCGGGCACCGCCCCGGGCGGCTGTTTTTGCCCACTGATTCGCACCCCGCAGGCGGCCTGCCGCCGCCCTTCAGATTGACAACACCCCCCTTTCACCCCCATCTATGCCGCGCGGCACCGCCCGTCGCAAGCATCGTATTTCCAAAAAGGGCGTTACAATTCAGAGGTTTGCATGGCAGTTGTCGTCGTCGAGTCCCCCGCAAAGGCCAAGACTATCAACAAATATCTCGGCGCCGATTACACGGTTCTGGCCTCGTTCGGGCATGTCCGCGACCTGCCGCCCAAGGATGGGTCGGTCGATACCGAGCATGAGTTCGAGATGAAATGGGAGGTCGCCGCAGACAGCAAGAAGCACCTGCGCGCGATCACCGAAGCCCTGAAAGCCGACAACGACCTGATCCTCGCCA
>JAGRMK010000440.1:0-126 GCA_020441345.1 Paracoccaceae bacterium | reverse complement strand
GGCGAGGCGATTTCCTGGCACCTGACCGAAGCGCTGTCGAAATCCAAGGCGATCAGGAAAGACACACCGGTGAAGCGCGTGGTGTTCAACGCGATCACCAAATCCGCCGTCACCGAGGCGATGAAG
>JAGRMK010000439.1:4903-5239 GCA_020441345.1 Paracoccaceae bacterium | reverse complement strand
ATTCGACGAAGGCGGCGTTGGCGCAACTGGGCACGATGTCGATGGTGGGCCAGCAGGTCGGCTTGATGAAATCGCCAGGGCGCAGATCGGCCAGCCCCATCTCGGCGATCGAGGCGGGCAGGCGGCGCTGGGGCAGGGCGGTGCCGCTTTCCGCACCGCGCGCGGCCGAGTTCATGCGCTCGGTCTCGCGGATCAGGTCGCGCGCCATGATGCCCCAGACGGTGTATTCCTCGGCCACGTCCGAAAGCCCCATCGAATGACTGAGCGTTGCCTGCGGGTCGAAATCGACGGCCAGCACGCGGTAACCATCGAGCGCCGCGGCATGGGCGAAATGCA
>JAGRMK010000439.1:0-4875 GCA_020441345.1 Paracoccaceae bacterium | reverse complement strand
CCGCCCTTGAAATTGGCGATGGCGGCGCGCAGGGCGCGTTTCCCGGCGGGGCGGGGCGGTAGCAACGATTGCTTGCCGATCCGCATCCTGCGGCGCAACTCGTTGACCTCATCCAGCGAGAACCAGCGCTGGCGCCCGTCCTCTTCGACAAGCCCCTGCGGCAAGGACGGGTCCGAGACCAGCTTGCCGCGCAGGGTGGATTGATTGACCTTCAGGATCAATTCGGCCAGTTCCCAACTGGAGAACCGGCGCAGGGTCTTTTCGTGCTCGGGTGAATAGGTCTGGTTGCGAATCCAGCCCTGCATCTTGAGGGACTGCGCCTGCAAGGCGGCAAGATCGGCGTGGGTGAACATGGCTCGGCCTCTTGGATCGTTTCTTGGTGGAACGCTGTTTCCTTGGTTTCGCGAATTTACGCGGAAACGCGGAAAACGCAAATTCCTTTCTTTGCAACAAACCCGTTTTCATGCCACCCTGTCCCCGCGGGGACAGAGCCGGGTGCGCGCGGGGCCAGCGGGCGTTGAATCGCGGCCGGTTTCGGGCCTGGTCACATTTTGCACCTGATTCGGCGCGGCACCGGGAAAGACGCAGTACCAAACCGCCGAAACGCCAGATTTTGGGGGACACGCGGCGCGGGAACCCAACCGATAGGGGGACATTGGCCGTGCCTTTGGGGGACAGGCAGGGTGTCCCCCAATACCTATGAACCTGTTTTTCAAAATGGGTTTTGGGTCAGGCAAGGGCAGGGTGTGAAGGAATCGTTGACACACCGTTCCCACGCAACGTAAATTCTTCATAGGCTGGAGAATACGTTTTGCGATGCCGGTAAACGGCGCTGAGATCGGAACGCTCTGGCCCGAATGGGCGGCAAGACCCGAACCGAGAGCAGCACGACCAACCGCACGGTGGGGCAGGGAACAGGCATGGCATTTACCAAACCCATCGGCCAGACGGCCGCCGCGCGCAAATACGATCTGCTTACCGCAATGGGCGCGCGGGCGCTGGCCGCGCAACCCGGCGAACAACGGCTGATCCTGCGGCTGATGGTGGCGATCACCGCGCGGTACAATTGGGCAAGCGATACGCTGGCCGTGGGGCAGGCCGAGCTGGCGCGAATGTGGGCGGTGGACGAACGCACGGTGAAACGTGCGATGGCACAGTTTCGCCAGCGTGGCTGGCTGCGGCTGAAACGCGCGGCGGGACGGGGCCGGGTTGCGGAATACGGCCTGGGGCTGGCGCAACTGATGCAGGACACGCGCGAAAGCTGGCCCGCGGTTGGCCCGGATTTCACGGCGCGCATGGCCCCCGATCCGGCGCCCGGCCCGCAACCGGTCCGGTCGGATACCGTGGTGCCCTTCCCGCGTGCGGTTCCGGGCCCCGGCGCCGATACCCCATGGGCGCGCGCGCTGGACCGCTTCGCGCAGCAAAACCCGGCGCTGGCGCAGGCCTGGCTGACGGGGGCGGAACCGCTGGACTGTGTCGACGGTGTTTTGACTCTGCGGGTGCCGGGGCGATTTCGCGCGGCCTATCTGCGGACGCATCTGGCGGCGCAAGTACTGGAGCACCTGCGCGCCTTTGACCCGCAGGTGCGGGCGCTGACCATTCAGGGCGACGGCTGAAGATAGATCAGAGATCTCTATTTCATGCTTGAAACTTCAAGCTTGAAATACAATCCGACTCACCCTAGCATCCCTCTGGTAAAGTCATCACGGCGGCCCGACCCGGTCGCATGACAGGAGGTTTAGATGCGGATTGCATGTTTGGGCGGCGGCCCTGCCGGGCTCTATTTCGCGATTTCCATGAAGCTGCGCGACCCCGCGCACGAGGTCGTGGTGTTCGAGCGCAACAAGGCCAACGACACCTTCGGTTGGGGTGTGGTGCTGTCGGATGACGCGCTGGAAAATCTGGAAACCAACGACCCCAAAAGCGCACAGGCGATCCGCGACCATTTCGCCTATTGGGACGATATCGCGGTGGTGCATGACGGGGTGCGCACCGTGTCGGGTGGCCATGGTTTTGCCGGGATCGGCCGCAAGCAGATGCTGATCCTGTTGCAAGAACGCGCGCGCGAACTGGGTGTCGATCTGCGGTTCGAGACCGAATTCGCCGAGGTCGAGCAGTTGAAGAAGGACTATGATCTGGTCGTGGCCTGCGACGGGATCAATTCGAAGGTGCGCAACGACTACGCCGAGCATTTCAAGCCGAATATCGAAATCCGCGCCTGCAAGTTCATCTGGCTTGGCACGCATCAGAAATTCGACGACGCGTTCACCTTCATCTTTGAAAAGACGGAACACGGCTGGATCTGGGCGCATGTCTATCAGTTCGACGCCGATACCGCGACCTTCATCGTCGAATGCGCGCAGGATACCTGGGACAGGTTCGGCTTTGAACACATGACCAAGGAAGAGATCGTCGAGACCTGCCGCAAGGTCTTCGCGTCGCATCTGGGCGGGCATGAGCTGATGTCGAACGCGGCGCATCTGCGCGGTTCGGCGGTGTTCATGAACTTCCCGCGGGTGCTTTGCGAAACCTGGCATCACGAGAATATCGTGCTTTTGGGCGATGCCTCGGCGACGGCGCATTTCTCTATCGGGTCGGGCAGCCGCCTGGCTTTTGACAGCGCGATCGCGCTGGCCGATTACCTGCATTCCGAACCGACGATGGAGGCCGCGTTCCGCCGCTATCAGGACGAACGCCGTATCGAGGTGCTGCGCCTGCAATCGGCGGCGCGCAACTCGCTGGAATGGTTCGAAAGTGTCGAACGGTATCTCGACATGGACCCGGTGCAGTTCAACTATTCGCTGCTCACCCGGTCGCAGCGCATCAGTCACGAGAACCTGCGGCTGCGTGATCCCGAGTGGCTGCAAACCGCCGAACGCTGGTTCCAGACGCAGGCCGGGGTCGCCGCCGATGCGCCGGTCCGCGCGCCGATGTTCGCGCCGTTCAAGCTGCGCGACATGGCGTTGAAGAACCGCATCGTGTTGTCGCCGATGGCGCAATACAAGGCGGTCGATGGCTGCCCGACGGATTGGCATCTGGTGCATTACGGCGAACGCGCCAAGGGGGGCGCCGCGCTGATCTACACGGAAATGACCTGTGTGTCCGCCGAGGGGCGGATCACGCCGGGCTGTCCGGGGCTCTACGCGCCCGAGCACGAGGCGGCCTGGAAACGGCTGGCCGATTTCATCCATACCGAAACCGATGCCAAGTTCTGCATGCAGATCGGTCACGCGGGGCGCAAGGCCTCGACCGGGGTGCCATGGAAGGAAGGCATCGACCGGCCCCTGACGGAAGGCAACTGGCCGATCATCGGCGCCAGCCCGCTGCCCTATCGCGACATCAACCAGGTGCCGCGCGAAATGACCCAGGCGGATCTGGACACGGTCAAGGCGCAATTCGTGGCCGCGGCGCAGATGGCCGAGCGCGCTGGCGCCGACATGATCGAACTGCACGCGGCGCATGGGTATCTGATCGCCAGTTTCATCTCGCCGATTACCAACAAGCGCGGCGACGCCTATGGCGGCAGTCTGGAAAACCGGATGCGCTGGCCCTTGGAGGTGTTCGCCGCGATGCGCGCCGTCTGGCCCGATCACAAGCCGATGTCGGTGCGGATCTCGGCGCATGACTGGATCGACGGCGGCGTAACCCCGGATGAGGCCGTCGAGATCGCCAAGGCGTTTCACACGGCGGGGGCCGACATCATCGACGTGTCGTCCGGGCAGACCGACCCCGCCGAAGAACCGATCTACGGCCGCATGTTCCAGACCCCGTTCTCGGACCGGATCCGCAACGAAACCGGGATCAACACGATGGCGGTCGGCAATATCTCGGATTGGGATCAGGTGAACGGCATCCTGATGGCGGGGCGCGCCGATCTGGTCTGCCTGGCGCGGGCGCATCTGGCCGATCCGTTCTGGACGCTGCACGCCGCGGTCGAGCAAGGCGACGAGGCCAGCACCTGGCCCGGACCCTACAAGGGCGGCCGCGATCTGGCGTTCCGTCTGCGCGAGCGCCAGCAAGAACAGTTGCGCGCATGACCGGGGCAACGGGGCAAGGCCGCCGCGTGCTGGTCACTGGCGGCGGGTCCGGCATCGGGCGCGCGGTGGCGCGCGCCTTTGCGGAGGCGGGCGACCGGGTGGTGATCACCGGGCGCCGGCTGGAGGCGTTGCAGGAAACCGACGATGGGCGGGGCATGGAGTGCCGCGTCGCCGACGTGACCGACGAGGCGCAGGTCGCGGCGCTGTTCGACGCGCCCTATGACGTGGTGGTTGCCAACGCCGGCGGCGGCGGGGCCGGCAAGCTGAAATCGGTGACACTTGAAGCCTGGAACCAGGTGCTCGCGGTGAACATGACCGGCACGTTCCTGACGTTTCGCGCCGCGCTTGGCGGGATGGGGCAGGGCGGTCGGCTGATCGCCATGGCCTCGATCGCCAGCCTCAAGGGCGGGGCGACGATCCCGGCCTATGCGGCGGCCAAGCATGGCGTGCTGGGCCTGGTGCGGTCGGTTGCGCAGGAGGTGGCGCAAAAGGGCATCACCTGCAACGCGGTCTGTCCGGGATTCGTGGAGACGCCGCTGGCGGAACAGGCGGTGAGCGCGGTTCAGGGGCGGTTCGCGTTGTCGCGCGACGAGGCGGTCGCGCAACTGGTGGCCGACAACCCGATGAAGCGCATGATCGACCCGGCCGAGGTCGTGGCGGCGGTGCTGTTCCTGGCGTCCGACGGCGCGTCGATGGTCAACGGCCATGCGCTGAGCGTGTCGGGGGGCGAGATATGAGCGTCGACCCGATGCCCGCGAAAGACCCCGCGCCCCAGGATGTCGTGCCCCAGAACACCGTGCCGCTGTCCAAGCAGCGGCTGCGGCTGTGGCTGAAGCTG
>JAGRMK010000028.1:2809-3313 GCA_020441345.1 Paracoccaceae bacterium | reverse complement strand
ATGGAGCGCGAGCAGGCCAAGCTGCAGGCCTCGCTGGGCGGGATCCGCGAAATGGGCGGTCTGCCGGACCTGCTGTTCGTGATCGACGTGAACAAGGAAGACCTCGCCATCCTGGAAGCCAAGAAACTGGGCATCCCGGTTGTCGCCGTGGTCGATACCAACTGCCCGCCCGATGGCGTTGACTATGTCATCCCCGGCAACGACGACGCGGCCCGTGCGATTGCGCTCTATTGCGACCTGATCTCGCGCGCGGCGCTGGACGGCATGTCGGCGCAGCTTGGCGCCGCCGGCGTTGACCTCGGCGAACTGGAAGAGGCCCCGGTCGAAGAGGCCGTTGCCGACGCTCCGGCCGCCGAAGCCTGAGAACCGCCTTCGTCATCTGTATGACATCGGGCAGGGGCAACCCTGCCCGCATTCCCAATCAAGGAGTTTGAACCATGGCGATTACCGCTGCGATGGTGAAAGAGCTGCGCGACACGACGGGCGCGGGCATGATGGACGCCA
>JAGRMK010000028.1:0-2801 GCA_020441345.1 Paracoccaceae bacterium | reverse complement strand
CGCTGACCGAGAACGACGGCAACATCGAAGCCGCGGTTGACTGGCTGCGCACCAAGGGCCTGGCGAAAGCCGCGAAAAAGGCCGACCGGATTGCCGCCGAGGGTCTCGTCGGGGTCGCCGTCGAGGGTGGCAAAGGCGTCGCCGTCGAGGTGAACTCGGAAACCGACTTTGTCGCCAAGAACGCCGACTTCCAGGCGCTCGTCAATGGCATCACCGGCACCGCGCTGACGGTCTCGGATATCGATGCGTTGAACGCGGCCGACATGGGTGGCAAGACGGTCGCCGATGCGATGACCGGGGCGATCGCCACGATCGGCGAAAAGCTGTCGCTGCGTCGCATGGCCTCGATCGAAGGTGACTCGGTTGCAGCCTATGTGCACAACGCCGCCGCCGAAGGGCTGGGCAAGATCGGCGTGCTGGTCGCGCTGAAAGGCACCGACAACGGTATTGGCAAGCAGATCGCGATGCATATCGCGGCAACCTCGCCGATGTCGCTGGGCGAGGCCGATCTCGACCCGTCGGTCATCGAGCGCGAGCGCGAAGTGCAGACGCAAAAGGCACTGGAAGAGAACGCGACTTCGGCCAAGCCGAAGCCCGACGCGGTGATCCAGAACAACATCATCCCCGGTCGGATGAAGAAGTTCCTGGAAGAAGTGACGCTGCTGGGCCAGAAATTCGTGATCAACCCCGATCTGACCGTCGAACAGGCGGCCAAGGATGCAGGTGTCGAGATCACCGGTTTCGTGCGCATGGCCGTTGGCGAAGGCATCGANNNNAAGAAAGAAGAGGACTTCGCCGCGGAAGTCGCCAAGACGCTGGGCAACTGACGCCCGTCCCGTCTGGATATCAGCGAGGGGCAGCACCAATGGGATGCTGCCCCTTTTTTCATGCGCGCCGAATCGACCTGTGACGGGTTTCGTGTCACAGCCCGTAGGCCCTTGGGCCGATTTATTGCGATCCGCCACGCTTTTTGCGCGCGGCTTTCCGTTAATTTAACCCGATGGTTGCATTATCGGTGGCGACAGCCCGCTTGGCCCTCGACAATTTGATGGAACTGGGACAGGCTTTACTTACGGTCAAGTCAGGTTGCGTGTCAGGCGTGAGTGCATGGATAGTCAGTTCCTTGGTCAGATCCCGCAGCTGGGTTTTGAACCCGTTTACGACGCCCGGGCGCATGATCTGGCGAGTTATGCTTCGCATCTTTCCGCGACCTTGCACGCCACCGACCAGGAAACCGTCTGGGCCCTGACCAGCACGTTCTTCCGGGATCTCGGATTTGCTCATGCGATGTATGGGTATTCGCCCGATTCTTGGGGCCCCAAGCTGGGCGCGCCCGAGGATTATCTCGTGCTGTCTACCTTCAATGCCGAAGTCTCGGCTGAAATGGTGACAGAGGGCCACTTCCTGCAAAGTCTGACATTCCACTGGGCCTTGCAAAACGTTGGCGTGGCCAGCTGGTCGAAATCAATGGCGGACTGTGGCGTCGGACCGGATTTCGTTGTCAACCCGGTGTCGTTGGAGTTTTTTGCGCGGCACGGATTCGTCTCTGGCTGTTCTATCGGGTTTCCAAACGAACGGACCCGCGGCAATGCGGTGATGGCGCTGATCGCACCGCCAACCGCAGAGCAGTCAGAGGTCGATGACTGGTTGGAAAGCCATCACGAAATCATCTTCGTCGCCGCAACTGTGGCCCATAGCCGTTTGTCAACATTACCTTATTGTGCTCCGCGCCGCAGCTTGACCGCGCGTCAACGCGAAGTTCTGGAATGGGTTGCCGAGGGCAAGACATCGGCCGATATCGCAACCATCATGGGTATTTCGCCGCCCACGGTCGACAAGCATCTGCGTCTGGCGCGCGAAACCCTGGGTGTGGATACCACGGCCCATGCGCTGATCAAGGCAGCCTTCCTGAACCAGGTTTTCGTAACCGAACGGCCTGAAGCGGGCGTCGGCGTGCCCGATCCAGACGGGACACGGCGAAAGAAGCCGCGTGTCAAACCCTGAGGGTATGGTTTTTCATACTGACATCAGGTCAAGCTACTGAATAGAATGGATTTCGTTAACGAGTAATCTTGGCTGAACACACCCGGGCATTTCTAGGTCTGGTGTGTGTTTTTCGCTGGGATCAGCGTATCTTGCGGTATCAAGTCCCAACCCGATGCAGCAAGGCTTTCCGGTGCGGCCTTTGGCCCACCGGAACGGCTTTCTGATCAAGGGCGGTCAAAGTCTCCGGGCGATTCAGGCCATATGGGCGCCGGTCGCCGCCTCGACCGACAGTCTGATCGCGCGCATGTTGTCACCGTAGGGGGCCGGATTGACGACCGATCCCCCCTTGAACACCGCCGATCCCGCAACCAGGACATCCGCCCCGGCGGCGGCGACCAGCGGCGCGGTCTGCGGTGTTACGCCGCCGTCAATTTCGATATGCACCGGGCGGTCGCCGATCATGCTGCGCAGGGTGCGGATCTTGGCTGTCATGTCGATGAACTTCTGCCCGCCGAACCCCGGATTGACGGTCATCACGCAGACCAGATCGGCCAGGTCGAGCACATGCGCGATGGCTTCGGCGGGGGTTCCCGGATTCAGCGCCACACCGGCTTTTTTCCCTGTTGCACGAATGGCTTGCAAGGTGCGGTGAATATGCGGTCCAGCTTCGACATGGGCGGTGATGATGTCTGCGCCGGCCTCGGCGAAGGCTTCGATATAGGGATCGACCGGGGCGATCATCAGATGCACGTCCATCACCGTGGTCACGTGACGGCGAAAGGCAGCGACTGCGGGCGGGCCGAAGGTCAGGTTCG
>JAGRMK010000438.1 GCA_020441345.1 Paracoccaceae bacterium | reverse complement strand
GGGCGGAACCCTGCGGTTCCGCCCCTCGTTCTTGGCCCTTGCGCGCGTCTCACGCAGCGCGCGACTTCATCGACTTTAGCGCCGTGATCGCCTTTTGGCCGTCCTTGACCGACATGAACCGCAGCGACGTGACCTTGAAGCTGCGTTCAAGCCACTTGCTCAAGCTGGCCTTGGTCCCGGTGTGGCGGGTGTATTCGTCCCACAGGGGGCGGATCAACTCGCATTGCGCAAAACTGGCCATACCGGGCCGGTTGCCATAGTTCGGCCCCTTGGCGGTTTCGGGGACAAAGCCGCGCCATTCGAAGTATCCCATCATGACCTCGAACCCTTCGGCGTCCAACTCGGTCGTGCTGGTCACGCCCACCAGCAAGGCCAGGGCGGAACGGTATTCATCATCCGTCAGGCCCAGCTTCTTGCGGGCGATGGCGAACAGGGCGTATTGCTTGCGCGTCAAGCTCATGCTTCGGTTCCTTGTTCCAGGGCGCGCCGGGATTGACGCAGTTTCGTGTCCAGAACATCCACGGCCGGACATTCGCGGTCCTCTGCCAGGGTCAAGGCGCGCGATGACAGGCGCATCAGCGCAATGACACCCACGTCATCGCTATCGAAGTGCCCCAGGACAAACCCCGCCGCCAGGAAGTCGAAAGCCCGCCCGGCATCAGACACCAGCGCCATCAGGTCAGGCAGGGCCTTGTCCAGGGCGTCCATCTCCGAAAGGCTCAAGTCCAGGTCCAGACGGTGCGCGGCTTCACGCCGCGCCTTCTCGGCCGTGCGCGCGGCGCGCACCTCGGCATCAGTCTTGCCAGGCACATAGATCGCCCGCCCTTCGCGCGCCATGCGCAAGCGGAACTCGTGGTCGGTCTCATTCTCGGGGGCGATGGTCTCGTCCGGGGCCTCGGCCGTTGCGGTGTTGCGCTTGGTCATGCGTCCGACCTCCGGCGCTGCGTCACTTTCGCACATTCAAGGAATGCAGAGGGGCGATGAAACGCGGCTCCCGCGTCCGGCTCAGCGCGCACGAACTCTTCCAAGCAGGCCATATCCTGGAAGAAGGCCAAGCGGGTTTCGTTATCAAAGGACAGAACCATCAAGTCCTTGCCGTGGAAGCTCGATACTTCAACCTCTTCCAGATCAAGCTGAATGTGAAGAATACCTTTGCTCATGCTTGCGCCCCTTTCGGTGCGAGTTTCAGGTCCCGAATGGCCTAGGCCAGGTGTTCGGTCATGGGTGTGGCATCGCCCGCAAAGAGGGTTGCTTGAAGCATCGCAGCTTCCACGTTGCGAAACCCGCCGTCATAGACTTGCGCGACCGCATGCAGCGCCTTGATGGCCGGTTCGGTCGCAAAGGCCGTGCCGTCGACCAGGCTTTCCACGTCACCAAGACTGACCCGCTTGACGATCACCGGCCGCGCGGAATGAACGCGCCCGCGCAACGAAGCGATCTTGTTGACCAGGTGGGGCAAGTCCAGACCGCCGCACAACACCAGATCAAAGCCGCCATCTTCTGCCAGGCACCGCACCCAATCAGCCCCTTGCGGTTGCAGGTTGTGGGCATCGTCCAGCACCAAAAGCCGACCCCGGCCAATGTAGCGCACCAAAGTCTCTCGCATGGCGGGCAGGCTCATGCCATTCCCTTGCATGCCGAAAGCCCGCAACAGGGAATAGCCAACGCCGCTTGGCTTGCCCTCGCCACAGGCAACTTCCAGCCGCAAGGCATCGTGTCCAAGTTCCGCCAGGAAAGCGGAAAGTGTCTTGGTCTTGCCGGTGCCTGGCGCGCCAGCGATCATCGCAACGCCCGGTTCCGGCCGATGGCGCAACAGGTCCAGCGTCTGCCAGATATCTTGCGCCGTTTCGGTTCGCACGAAAACGCCCGGCCGTCGCGGGCGGAATTCGGCAATGGCAATTCTCAATAGCTGTGCCATCGTCTTTCCTTCTCAGTGGCGGGCCTTGCCCACGTTGAATGGCATGGGGGACGTTGCCGCGTTCCTCATGCCGACTTCCCTCTACCGGCACGGTTCTGCGCCAGCGCGGCATTCAGGTTTTGCCGATATTCCAAGGGGATGGCATCGTCACCCGCCTTGGCCTTGGACCGTTTCGTTGCCTTGATGGGCGATTTGAACTGCCCGCGCACAACCGGCTTGGATACGTCCGGTCCGGGGGCGTCCAGGCTGTCCAGCGCCGCCAGCGCCGCCGCCAGGTCCGTATCGGCCAGGTAATCGCTGGCCTCCACACCCGCCGCGACGACCGCGCGCGCGGCCTTGCGGTTGCGATCCGCTTGCCGGATGCCTTGGACACTTCCATAGGCCCCGGCCTTGACCGGCTCGATACCCTCGCAAATCAGGTTGCCATCTTCATCGAAGGCCAGCGCCGGGGCGTTGAAGTCGTCAGGATCACGCCCCAAAAGCACCCGCTTTCCTGTGCCGTGATAGCGCAACAGGGCCTCTTGCGTGGTGGCCCCGCCATAGGTCCAGCCATGCACCTGCACCCGGCCAAAGCGATCAACTGAAACCGCCTTGTAGATCAGCCCGGCAAGGTAGAGTTGCCGCGCCGTGGGCTTGCGGGGCAGCCGTTCGGCCAAGCGATCCTCGAACACCTGTTGATAGGACCGCCCGCGCATGCCCTGACCCTTGCGGCCGGTTTCGGTATTGTACCGCGCCACCTCTCGCCGGATGATCGACGCCGCATCGCGTGCGATGGGCGTCACGTCCTTGTTGGGGCTTGCCCCCGGCTTGTGCCCGCTATGCGCGCCCTTGAATTCGGGCCGGTCATCCGCGTTCCGCGACAGGGTGGCGAACACCCGTTCCGCGATCTTGGCCTTACCGCCCGAGTGATCGGGGCCGCTGGGCAGGGCAAAATGCAGCTTGATGCCCATGATTTGACAAATGCCGGGCGGCTGGACGCCCTCGACTTTCCTGCCGCCACTGCGGAACCGGAACGGGACGCTTCCCGCCACAAGGTGCCCGGCAAAAGCCGCGCCGTTGTCGCTATAAAGCCGGTCAAAGATGCCGTACTTCTCGCAGGTGGTCTTGATCATGCGCACGGTGTCGCTGGCGTTCTCGCTGGCCACCAGGTCCCAACCCAGAATGAAATTCGTCGCCACCGCACCGCGCGGCCGTCACCGGCATCAACCCAGAAATCCTTGGTCCGGCCGTCCAATGACACCCATTCCAACGGGCTGATACTGGTCTTGTCCCGCATGATGGGTTGCGTCAGCCGCTTGCGCGCCTCGCCCGTGCCCAGCCGCGCTTGAAGCCGTTGCGCTTCGGGAAGTTCGTTCCAGCGCCGCCAAAAGGTCGCATAGCTGGGGGCCGCGCCCCAGCCCATCTTGGGTGCAATGTCGCGCACGTCACGCCACGCCGCCACCAGGGGCCATTCAGGCGCGGCGTCCCGGATTAGCGTCAGGAACAGGCTCCACGCCTTGCAGTGAATGTCAGTGCGCGGGCGCGCGTTCACGTAGCCATCCAGCAAAGCCAGTGCAAAGTTGATCGGATCGACCCCTTTCAGGCCGGTTAAAAGGGCTTTCAAACAGGGCTTTGAATGACCTTCGACGCCGAACTTCGCATGCACCAGGCGCAACCGATCGGGCCACTTGGTACCCTTGGGCAAGGCCAGCAAGAACCGCGCCACCTCTGCCTTGCGTTCCGCGCGCGCCCGGCGATCCTTGGACACCGCCAGAAACGCCGCGTGCGCTTTGTCGTCATAGGTGCCAGGCTCGAGGTCCAGCCCGTCGATGTGCTTCAACAGATACGCCCGGCGCACGTCCTCTGGCGGGTCGGTAAGTAAGACGTGCTCCGCATTGCCGCCATTGCAAGGCAACATGGTTGACGAAATCCCATTCCGTGACAACCACTTGGTGACGCTCGTTCGGTGCGAGGGGACAACTGAAAGACCCGCGATTTGCTTCACCGGGATATAGCTCATCGAAACAAACCCAAATCCGAGAGCACAAAATCAACGGTTTCGGTAGCTTTCTGGCCAGTCCACCGACCACATAGGGCCGCAGCGGCGTTTTGACGTGTGAGGCTTGTTTGTCGGCAGTAAGCGGCAAAAGACAGGTCGCGCATGATAAGATGCGCACGAACTGCTTAAAGTAGCTCTGGGGATGGGGTAACGTCAAAATGTCTGGGCATGCGGTCGCCCCTGTCTGCATGCAGACTGCAATGTCCAGTCAAGAGGTTGGCCATGGATGAAGTCGAAAGAATTGTTGATCGCTTGAAAGAGCACTTTCGAGCCGAAAAGGATACTGACCTTGCTCGCATCTTAGGCGTGGACAAGCGCACCGTCTCTTCATGGCGCGCGCGCGGAAGCGTTCCTCGCCGCTACGTTGAATTACTCGAGGGGCGCAACCATCAAACGATCCTGACGCCGCCGATGCGGTGGGGCGAATACGAAGAACAGGCGTTCAACCTCGCAGTGTTTAGAATAGTTCGCCTCTTGAGCGGCGTCACAAGGACCGGGGGTTATGGCTCTCAGTTCGATGCGTTCCGGAAGGTTTTCCCAGCATTTTGGCCGTTTATGCGGGATGCTCAGGTAGACATAGCTTCGCGCCACGATGCGCGGGATATGCCCGTACAAACCGCCTTTGCACTGGTGATCCATGACGATATCGAAGCCGGTGACGCGGCACTTGATCGCGACAAGGAACGCTTGCGCGCCTATGGTTTTATTGGCTTGGGATAGGCCAAAGGTGTGCGCAAATCAGCGCACGACCTGAGAAACACCCCCATTGATTTCATTACACTTTTTCTGCAAGTTTTCCTGTCAAACCCGTTTTCGGGCCTGAAAACGGGCAAGCGGTATCAAACCTTTTGAAAGCCGTCATCTGAGATGGGCCCCCGGGGGGGCCGCGCCGGGCTGATTCAGGACAGTGCCAGAGAGATTGGAGCGGGCGGCGGGAATCGAACCCGCGTCTCCAGCTTGGAAGGCAGGGGT
>JAGRMK010000437.1:6770-9505 GCA_020441345.1 Paracoccaceae bacterium | reverse complement strand
GGCCAGTTCCCGCGCATGCGCGAATGGATTGGCGACGAGCGCGTGATCCGCCAGCTCGAGGCCCACGGCTTCACCATAGCGAACCGCAAGTTTGAAAGCACGGTCAAGGTCGCGCGTGACGATATCAGCGATGACCGGCTGGGCGTGTTCAAACCGATGTTCGAAAATATGGCCTACGAGGCCGCGATGCACCCTGACGACCTGGTGTTCAACCTGCTGTCGCAAGGGTTCACACAGACCTGTTACGATGGCCAGCCGTTCTTTGACACCGAACACCCGGTGCCCGATCCCGACGGCCCGGTGACGGCAAATGGTCGGCAAGTGCGCCTGCTGTCGAACATGGATGATGGCGGGGCGAACCCCGGCCCGACCTGGTGCCTGCTGGACACGTCGCGCCCGATCAAGCCGCTGATCTGGCAAGAGCGGGAAAAGTACGACCTGCAAGCCGTCACCAACCCAGCGATTACACGGTCTTCATGACCGACCAATACCTTTACGGGGTGCGGGCGCGGGTGGACGGCCACCGCGCGCCGCCTCATCGAGGAGCGGGAATACCGCTACCTGTCCCCCGCCTTCACCTACGACCGCGCGGGGGCGATTGTGCGCATGCTGGGCGCGTCCCTGGTGCACCGCCCGAACCTGCAACTCAAGGCGCTTGCGCGCGAGGAAACCAAGCCGATGGATACGCCCACCGATACCGCCCCGACCGACAGCCTGGCAAAGATCGCTACCGCGCTTGGCCTGGACGCCAGCGCAGATGAGGGCGCGATCCTGACGGCTATCAACCGCACGCAGGCTGCGCCGGACCCCGCGCGCTTTGTCCCTATCGAGGCCGTTCGCGACCTGATGACCGAACGCGCGATGAACCGCGCCACCGCCAGTGAAGAGGTTGCCACGGCGCGGGTGGACGCCGCCATGCGTGATGGCTACCTGACGCCCGGCATGCGCGATTGGGCGGTGGCCTCGTGCAGCGCCGATCCCGCCAGTTTTGACAGCTTCGTCCAAAGCGCCACGCCCGCCTATGCGCACCTTTTTGCCACGCCGAAGCGATCGCCTTTGAGCGGCGGCAACCGCCAGAGCGCCTCGAGCGCCGAAGAGGCGGACGTGTTCCGGCAACTGGGCTTGAACGGCTGAGGGCGAAGGATGCCACGCCGGTTGGGGCCGGGGTGGAAGGTTCCCTGGTGAAAGAGGGGACCGCTTTCCGAGCGTGGCGTCAAACGCGCCCGGATTGGCAGGGGTGCGAGGGCAATCTCTGCCAGAGCGCGGGCGGTGTTTCCTGTCCACCGCCCGCGCTTACATCGACAACCGGGGGCATGATGATGCAGAACACGGGCAACCATGATGGAACCGGCACCGCCCTAGTGGGCGTCATGCCGCGCCCACCTGCGCAGGTCGCGCCTTTCGTCGAAGCGCTGGGGCCTGAATTGGCGATGGCCTTCATCCTGCGTTTCGGTGGGTCAGAAGTCTATTTGCCCAAGAACCCGACAGAGGCCAACGCCTTGGTTGCGGTCATCGGCACCGAGGGAACGCGCGCCCTTCATGAGCTTGGCCAGACCGGGTGGCTTCCCCGGCGCATTCCCCTGGCGAACCGATGGTTGGCCGCGATGATGGCATGGCAAGGCCACAGCGTGACCGAGATCGCTTGGACCTTGCGCGTGTCCGATGTTCGCATACGCGAGTACCGTCGCGAAGATCGCCTGGCATGAGGCTTCAACAATGATCGACAAACGCCACACCCGATCCGAGGCCCTGCACCGTGCGCTTGGTGCAAGCAACTGCGTCAAAGCCGGGCTTGCCGAACTGGACGCAGCACTTAACGACATGCTTTAAGCGGACCTAAAAGGGGGCCTTGAAGATACCCTGAAAGACGCACCGCCACCCGATGCCCACCGGCGCAACCATCGCCCCGGCCGCGCCGCCATCCTGGCGGCTGATCCTGAATTGCGCGCCTTTGTTGAAGCCCGCCTGGGCATCTTGACCTTCAACGAGATCGAAGCTGCAGTTGCCGAGGCTTTCCCGCCCGAACGACACGTCAAGCGTTCCGCCATCCACCAATGGTGGCAACGGCACCACAAACGGACAATGCCGGACGGTCCGAGATAGCCCCCGGACCCCTGCCACTTCCGGCATCAAACCTTTTGAATTACCTGTTTAGAACGTTATGAGGGATTACATCAGGCATGTTCGTCGGGCGCCAGCCCCGCCATCCGGCCCAGCACATCCAGCCCTTGCTGCTGCCAGAAGTGCAAGAGATCGATGAAGATCCAGTTCTCGGTCAGCTTGTCGCCGTCGCGGCGGTAAAGGTCGATGACGCGCATGTCCGCGGGCTTGTCTGACCCCGGCATTCCCATGAACCCGCCGCTGTGGGTCAGCGTCAGGTTCGGCCGGCCAAAGAAGCCGCCGAAATGCCCCTCGGCCAGCTTGCAGACATGGCCGTTGAACTTGCGGTCGCGAAACGCCAGCCGGAACGGGCCAGAATGCTGCTCGGCATAGCGTTCGATGGTATAGGTCGCGCCGATCCCGGCGGGCCCCCACCAGATCATGTCTTCGTTCCAGGTGCGGCGCAATTCGGCGACCAGCCCGTCGATGGAGCCACCTTTCCAGGCGCTGATGTCGCCGATCATCGCGTTGATCGCGGACAATGTGCGCGCGCCTTCTGCGGGATCAGTGGCAGCGAACAGCAGCCCGTCGTGAGTCATCGGGCCGGGCTGCACCAGATGCGCGCCTGTCTGCGG
>JAGRMK010000437.1:0-6692 GCA_020441345.1 Paracoccaceae bacterium | reverse complement strand
ACTCGACCCGGTGGAACGCGGCGTAGCGCAGCAGCGCGATCTTGCGCGTCGGCCTGATCCCCAACCAGGGCGCATCGAACAGGCCCATCAGATGGCCCATCGATGCCACCCAGACCGATTGCCCGTCATCGAGCGTATTGTGCCCGGCGATGAACAGGTCGAGCCGCCGCTGCATCGGCCGCAACGCGGTCTTGAGGGGCGTCCAGAAGGCCTCCGCTACCGCCTGCGGCCCGATGATGTCGTCGAACGGATGAAACCCCTGCCAGAGCAGGTCAGGGGCGCAGAACCGGGTCATCACCTCGGCCATGCCCTCGGCCGGGGCGGCGTCGAGCGCGGCATAGAAGGCGCGGATGAGGTCTTTTTCGGGCTGGAAATCCATCGCTATGCCTGTTTTGCCCGGGGGGAGGCCGAGCGCCAGAAGGTGAGTATTTAGAGCAAGATGAAGCCCGAGGTCAGCCCTTGACGGCGCCTGCGGTCAGGCCCGAGACGATTTGTCTCTGGAAGAAGATAATCAGCAGCAACAAGGGCGCGGTGGCCGAGACCACGGCGGCGACGGCGAACATCACGTTACCCTCTTCGAAGGTCGAGCCAAGGAAACCTGCGATCTGCGGCACCATCGTCTGATTCTCCTGGCTGAGCAGCATCGCGGTGACGGCAAAGTCGTTGTAGGCCAGAAGGAAGCTGAACAATCCGGTTGTCACCACCCCTGGCCACATCACCGGGATGATCACGTGGCGGAAGGCCTGAAACCGGGTGCAGCCATCGACCATCGCGCTTTCGTCCAGATCCTTGGGGATGTTCAGGAAGAACGAGTGCAGCATCCACAGGGTAAAGGGCTGGTTGATTGCCACCAGCACGATGATGGCGGTTGTCTTGTGGCCCCAGAGATTCCATTCGAAGAACGGCAGCAGATAGCCCGAGACCAGCGTGATATGCGGCATGGCGCGGAACACCAGCGCCAGCATCAGGAGCCAGAACGCATAGCGGTAGCCAGAGCGTGCCAGCGCGTAGCCGCCCAGCGTGCCGAAGGTCAGCGAGACGATGACGGTGAAGACCACTACAACCAGTGTGTTCAGCGCCGCGCGCCAGAAGCCTTCCTCGACAAAGGCGCCGTAATAGCCGTTGCCGGTAAAGGCGCTGCCGGTTTCGATCACCGTCCGCGTGCCCCAGAGCGCGTTCATCCAGTCGGCGCGCGAGAAGAAATCGCCCTGCACCTTGAAGGAACCCCACAGGGTCCACAGGAACGGAAAGGCGGCGACGATCAACCAGGCCGCGACAAAGGCGCTGGACAGGACGATCAGCGGGGTGGAGCGGCGTTTGGCGACAGAGCTCATGGTCACACCCTCTTGCGGTTGAAGTCGCGCCAGGTGCGGATCAGCACCGGAGTCAGCAGGATCGCGACGCCGAGAATGGTCAGCATCGAGGTGGCCGCGGCCGAGCCGAATTGCGCCACGTCGCCGCGCAGGTCTGAATAAATGAAATAGCTCAGCGAGGTGGCATTGGCCGCTGCCGAGAAGCCGACAATCGGTTCGAAGACGCGGAAATTGTCCATCAGCTGGATCAGCACCACGAACACCACCAAGGGCGCCATGTGCGGGATCACCACATAACGCAAACGCTGCCAGCGGCTCGCGCCGTCGATCTGCGCGGCCTCAAGCGTTTCGGCTGGCACGGTCTGGAGCCCGGCATAGAATACGATGAAGGCAAAGGGCGCCGAGTGCCAGATCCCGTAGACGAACAGCGTGATCCAGGTCAGCACCGGCGAGGCCTTGAGCGACAGGTTGGGATCCCCGGTGAGGCGTTGCAGGGTGGCGCCGATCACGCCATCGGCGTCGATCATCCAGAACAGGATCAAGGAGCCGACCAGCGGCGTCACGATCATCGGCAAGAGCGAGACGAAGATCGTCGTGCCTTTCATCAGCTGCGGCAGGCCGTTGACACCCAGCGCGATCGCCATGCCAAGGACAATCACCAGTGGCGTGACGACAAAGGTATAGGCCAGGGTAAAGGCCAGGGCCTTGTAGAATGGCAGGTTCATCAGGCGGCCGGCAAAGCCGGTCAGGCTGTCGGTTTCGGACCAGGCCTGCGCGACCTCGGCGGTGGCCAGGTGATTTCGGTCGGTGTAGGTGCGCAGCCCGTTGAACCGGCCCAGCGGTTGCGCCTCGCGCAGGGCGCGGGTCGCGTTCTGGTCGACGCTGACAGAGGGAGTGCAGCCAAAGGGGCCGCAGGTCTCGGTCTCGATCAGCACCTGTTCGTGTTCGACATGCATCGACTGGACCAGCACCGAGCCAATCGGCAGAGCGATGAACAGGATCATGGCCAGCAGGGACGGCAGAATGAACCACAGAAAGGTACGATGCGGCATGGCCTGCTCCGATCAGCGAAACACGGGGCGAGAAAAAGGCGGGGACCGGAAGATCCGGACCCCGCCAGGGTCTTACTCGACGAAGCCCTGCGCGCGGGCCGCGGTGACATAGGCGGCCTCGACATCGGCAAGCGCCTGGGCCGCGCTTTCCTGACCTTGCAGGAACTCGGACAGGTTGTCGCCCAGCGCGGTGTGCATCAGGCCCATGTAGGGCAGCATCGGGTAGGGCGCGGCCCCTGCGTTGGCCGTTGCAAAGACGCCGCCCGCCGTGGCGCCCGGCGTGTAGCCCGGAGCAAGCCATACCGCGAGGTCGTTGTTCGCGGCGACGTTATCGGCCGAAAGCCCATGCATGAAGGCGACAAAGGTGGCCTCGGCGTCTTCGTCCGAGATATTGGCGGCGATGGTAAACCCGTCCCACCACAGGGTCGACGCCGGGGTCGTGCCACCGCCGACCGTCGGGGCACCGGCCAGCATGGTCGCGCCGGTGATCTCGGCGGTCGAGCCTTCATCGTCGAGGATCGGTGCGGCGCGGCTGCCCCACATTGTCGCCAGGGCCAGCTGGCCCGATTCCCACAACGCGGCGGTCGCGTTGGAATCGAAGGTCAGGAAGTCGGGGTTGGCATAGGCGTTGAGCGCCGCAAGCATTTCCAGCGCCGCGACCCCGGCATCGTTGTTGATCGCGGGGTTTGCGGTGCCCGGCTCGAAGAAACTGCCGCCCATGCCCAGATACATGTTGATGAATTCCTCGGCCAGGTTCCAGCCAACCTTGGTGTTCATCGCATAGGGGTGTTCCATGATCCCGGCGGCGCGGATCGCCTCGGCGGCGGCCAGCACCTCTTCGTAGGTGGTCGGCACGGCAACACCGGCCTGTTCCAGGATGTCCGAGCGGTAGAACAGGTGTTGTGCGTTGGCCATGAAAGCGATGGCCATGACCTGACCGTCAATGGTGATCAACTGGTTACGGTTCAGACCCGCGCCGTGTTCGGCCACCAGGTCATCGAGCGGACGGATCAACCCGGCATTGATCAGCGGCACGATCGACGAGTTCGCCACAATGGCGGAGGTGTATTCGGCCGGATTCGGCGTCAGGGCGGCGACCTGGATGTCGCGGTGTTCGGTTGTCAGGTTGGCGGAAAAGCTGACACCGTCCCCTTCGCAGGCGCGGGCGCCATCCACCACGGCGTTGATGGCGGCAAAGTCATTGCCCAGAATGCGGATGTCGCCGCCTGCCAGGTCGCACCCGGCCCAGGCTGTGCCGCCAGCCAGTGCGGCGGCCACAGTCAGTCCCGAAAGTCTCAAGAAAGCCATTCTACAGTCTCCCTGTCATGTCCGTCGCTGATGCACGGATCAAGCCCGACGCGAATCGGGTCGTTTTTGAATACGTATGCCAATACTGCGAGACGAGAGACCGTATTTCAAGAAAATTATCAGATCAAATATGCATCTTTTCTGTTGATAGATTGGCTTTCGGGCGGCTACACTTGATATTGCAATCGTATGCAAACATGGGTGAGTCATGGCCGAGGTTCGGTTGAAGAACGTGTCCAAGCGGTGGGGCGGCTTTGTCGGCGTCGCCGATTTCGACCTGACCATCGCGGATCGTGAGTTTCTTGTTCTGCTGGGCCCCTCGGGCTGTGGCAAGACAACCACGATGCGGATGATCGCGGGCCTCGAAGATGTGACAGAGGGCGACATCGAGATCGACGGCAGGCGGGTGAATGACCTTGACCCCAAGGATCGCGATGTGGCGATGGTGTTCCAGAGTTACGCGCTCTATCCGAACCTGAATGTCTATGAAAACATCCGGTTCCCCCTGAAGGTGCGCAAGGTCGATCCGGCTACGCATGACGAAAAGGTGCGTCGCGCGGCCGAGATGGTCGAGTTGACCGAGTTCCTGCACCGCCGTCCCGCCGAATTGTCGGGTGGTCAACGGCAGCGCGTGGCTCTGGCGCGGGCCATCGTGCGCCAGCCGAACGTGTTTCTGATGGACGAACCCCTGTCTAACCTGGATGCCAAGTTGCGGGTGTCCACGCGCGCCCAGATCAAGAACCTGAGCCATGAATTGAAGGTCACGACGATCTACGTGACGCACGACCAGATCGAAGCGATGACACTGGCCGACCGGGTTGTGGTGATGAACAAGGGCATCGTGCAGCAGGTCGGCAGCCCGACCGAGATCTACGACAACCCGGCCAACACCTTTGTCGCCAGTTTCATCGGCAGCCCGGCGATGAATCTGATGAACGGCACCATCGAGAACGGCGTCTTTACCGGCAAGCACGTGCGAATCGAGGGGTTGCGCCCTGACCTGGCCGGGCCGGTCACGTTGGGCTTTCGGGCCGAGGATGCGACCGTCGCTGCGACCGGGGCGATCGATGCGCCGATCTATTCGCTGGAATTGTTGGGTGATGCGACGATGGTCACGGTGCGCGCGGGTGGGGCGTTGGTGTCGGTCAAGGCCGGCAAGGAGTATCGCGCCGAAATCGGCGAGCCGGTCGGTGCCGCTGTGCCTGCCGGGATCTGCCACCTGTTCGACGCGCAGTCCGGCGAAAGGCTCTGAGCCATGACACCCGAGGGCCGCTTGCAGACCAGCGCGCAGACGTTGCGCATCGCTCGGCGCATGGAGGATGCGCTGGGCCGCGCCGAAACCGACATGACCCCGCATCTCCATGAGGGGTCCACCTGGCGCGGCAATCAGGGTTGCGGCGCCAGGCGCGGGGTAGACGGGTTCGTGTGCGGCTGGCAGCGCCACTTCCGAGCCGCTTTTGCCGATCGGGTCGATCACACGGAGCAGTTCATCGTCGATGGCGATTGGGCGGCGTGTTTTGGCTATCATGTGGCCACGGATCGCGGGCCGTTCATGGGCGCCGCCCGAACCGGCCAACGTATGCGCATTCCCTACATGGATTTTTGGCGCGTCGCCGACGGGCGGATCGCCGACACCCCGGTCTTCGTCGGTTTCGGATCGGCGTTGGCCCAGCTTGGTCATGACGTGTTCGGCAGTCATGGCTGGGAAATCTCTGATCACGGCGACGACGCCGCCTCCAATTCGACGACATGAGGACGTAAACATGGCCATCACCCATCTGAAATCCGGCAAGCCCGAGGGCGAGCGCGCCGAGGATGACGCCAGGGTCCGCGCGATCGTGGAAGCGACCTTGGCCGATATCGAGGCGCGCGGCGATGCGGCGGTCCGCGATCTGTCGGCCAAGTTCGACAACTACGAACCCGCGCGGTTCCGGCTGAACCGGTCGGAGATCGAGGCGGCGATGCAGAAGGTCTCGACCCGCGATATGGAGGATATC
Source organism: Paracoccaceae bacterium (assembly GCA_020441345.1). GTDB lineage: Bacteria > Pseudomonadota > Alphaproteobacteria > Rhodobacterales > Rhodobacteraceae > Pararhodobacter. The sequence goes on along the minus strand of JAGRMK010000437.1, from coordinate 1,022 downwards.
CGCTTTGCGCAGGCCCAGATCCGCCGCTTTGCCGAGGCGCAGCGCGCCAGCATGACGGATATCGAAGTCGAGACCTTGCCCGGCGTGGTGCTGGGGCATCGCAATATTCCGGTGCAATCGGTGGGCTGCTACGTGCCTGGCGGCAAGTTCCCGATGGTTGCCAGCGCGCATATGTCGGTGCTGACGGCGCAGGTGGCGGGGGTGCCGCGCATCGTCGCCTCGGCGCCACCGGTCGATGGCGCGCCGCATCCGGCGATTGTCGCGGCGATGCACTTGGGCGGGGCGCATGAGATCTACGTGCTGGGCGGGATGCAGGCGGTCGGCGCGATGGCGTTGGGCACCGAGAGCATCGAGCCGGTGCACATGCTTGTCGGACCGGGGAATGCCTTTGTCGCCGAGGCCAAGCGGCAGTTGTATGGACGTGTCGGCATCGACCTGTTCGCGGGGCCCACGGAAACCATGCTGATCGCCGATGACACGGTGGATGCGGAACTTTGCGCGACCGATCTCCTGGGGCAGGCCGAGCATGGCTATAACAGCCCCGCCTGCCTGATCACCAATTCGCGCAAACTGGCCGAGGGCACGCTGGCCGAGGTCGAGCGTCTGTTGAAAATCCTGCCGACGCGCGAGACGGCCTCGGTCAGTTGGCGCGATTATGGCGACGTGATCCTGTGCGACACGCATGACGAGATGCTGCAGGTCGCCAATGACATGGCCTATGAGCATGTGCAGGTGATGACCGACCGCGACCATTGGTTCCTGGAGAAGATGCATTCCTATGGCGCGTTGTTCCTGGGGGCACGGACCAATGTGGCGAACGGCGACAAGGTAATTGGCACCAACCACACGCTGCCCACCAAAAAGGCCGGGCGCTATACCGGCGGGCTTTGGGTCGGCAAGTTCCTGAAGACCCACAGTTATCAGCGCATCACCAGCGACGAGGCCGCGGCACAGATCGGCGCCTATGGCAGTCGGTTGTGCATGCTGGAGGGGTTCGTCGGTCATGCCGAACAGTGCAATAT
>JAGRMK010000436.1 GCA_020441345.1 Paracoccaceae bacterium | reverse complement strand
CGCGCTATGCGGAACTGATCTATAATGGGTTCTGGTTCAGCCCCGAGCGTGAAATGATGCAGGCGCTGATCGACAAATCGCAAGAGCACGTCACAGGGACGGTGCGCGTGAAACTTTACAAAGGGTCGGTGCGGACGGTTGCGCGCTGGTCCGAGCATTCCCTGTATTCAGAAGCGCATGTGACCTTTGAAGAGGACGCGGGCGCCTATGACCAGAAGGACGCCGCAGGATTCATCCGGTTGAACGCGCTGCGTCTGAAGCTGATTGCGACGCGCAACGCGCGGGTTGCGAACAAGGGTTGATGACCCTGCGGGCGGGGCGCGGGACGCGGCCTGCCCCCTGCCCTACATGATCAGGGCAAAAATCCCCATCCACAGGACGGATCCCAGCAAGACCGCCAGCGCCAGACCGGCGCCGGCGGGAAGCTGGATGTCGGGGGAGTCGTGCGAATGCGGGACATTGCTGGCGCTATCGACCTGGGTGTTCATGGCGATCCTTTCAGACTGTTGCGCAGAGCGTGGCGCTGAGGTCTGAAAATACTCTTAATCCAGTCAGCAAGATGGCGCGGGTGTGGCATCTTTCCTCAGGCCTGCTGCGCCAGCAAGGCCTCGACCTGGCTTCGCGAGGGCATGGCCTCGGCGGTGCCGGGGCGCGTGACCTGAATCGCGGCAGCGGCAGCGGCAAAGCGCATCGCATCCCGCACCGGCGCACCCTGGTCCAGCCGCGCGGCAAGCGATCCGGCGAAACAATCGCCCGCGCCGGTAGTATCGACCGGGACCACCGGGAAGGACGGAACATGCACGGGTGCGGCACCCGGCGCGATCCAATCCGCACCCTGCGCGCCGCGGGTCACGACAACCGCCTGCACCGGCTGTTCATCCAGCGGCGTGCCGGTTGCCGCAACCAGCTCTGCGGCTTCGCCCGCGTTCAGCACAAGATGGGTCACGAAGGGCAAGATCGCTTGCAGGGGCCCAAGCGCGAAGGGCGCGGCGGAATAGAACACCGGCATCCCTTTGTCACGGGCCAGCTGCGCGGCTTCGACCTGGTGCGAGGTCTCGTTTTGCAAGAGCAGGATATCGCCCGGCGTGGCCTGCGCCAGCGAGTCGGCGATCAGGGCGGGTGACTGACGCAGATTGGCCCCCGAAAAGATGATGATCTGGTTCTCGCCCGCGTCATCGACGGCAACAATGGCGTGCCCCGTCCCGCCATCCACGCGCGCGACCCGATCCAGTGCGATACCGTGCCGTGTCAACGCCGCTTCGATCCAGTCGTCCCCCCGTCCGATGGCGCCGATATGCACCACTTCCGACCCGGCCCGCAGCGCCGCGATCGACTGGTTCACGCCCTTGCCCCCCAGACCCTGCGCGTATCCTGCGGCCGCCAGGGTCTCGCCCGGTTGCGGCAGGCGCTGCAACCGGTAAAATCGGTCACAGTTGATCGAACCGAGGCAATAGACGGTCATTTATCCCTTTGCACCGATGCGGCTGGCGGCCATCACCGCCATGTTCATGATGTCATTCACCGTCGCGCCGGTCGACAGGATCTGAATCGGTTTCGGCACGCCGGTAAGAATCGGTCCGATCACCGTGGCGCCCGCCATTTCCTGCATCAGCTTGACCGAGATCGAAGCAGAATGACGCGCCGGAACCACCAGGATATTGGCCGGGCCGGACAGACGCGAGAACGGATAAGCGGCGGCGGCGTGCGGGTTCAGGGCAACATCGACCGTCATCTCGCCCTCGTATTCGAAATCAACACCGCGCCGATCCAGAACATCGGGCGCAAGGTGCATTTTCTGCGCGCGTTCGGACACCGGATAACCGAAGGTCGAGAAGCTGACGAAGGCGACGCGCGGCTCAAGCCCCAGCGACCGGGCAACCCCGGCGGCGCGGGTGGCAATATCTGCCAGATCCTCTTCGTCGGGCCATTCATGCACCAGCGTGTCGGCGATCAGCACGATCTTGCCCTTGTGCAAGAGCGCCGAGACCCCGACCGCGCCATCCTGGGCGCGGGCATCGAAGACATGGTTGATCATGTCCATCACCAGCGCCGATTTGCGGGTGGCGCCGGTGACCAGGCCGTCGCCATGCCCATGCTGCAACATCAGCGCGGAAAAAATGTGCCGGTCGCGCGTGGTCATCCGGTGAACATCGCGCTGATCGAAGCCCTGGCGCTGCAACCGATTGTAAAGAAAGGTTTTATACGTATCGAGATGGCGCGTGTTGGCGGCATTCACGATTTGCAATTCACGCACCGCATCGCCGAGACCCGCAAGGTCCAGACGGCGCTTCACGTCGTCCTCCTGGCCGACGACCAGCGCCTTGCCCAGACCGGCGCGCTGATACGCCACGGCGGCGCGCAGCACACGCTCGTCATCGCCCTCGGCAAAGATCATCCGCGATTGCGCCTGGCGGGCACGGGCAAAGAGGCTTTGCTGAATCGAGGCAGTCGGGTCCATCCGCGCCTTCAGCGCCTGGCGGTAGCCCTCGATATCAATGATCGGGCGGCGCGCGACACCGGTATCCATCCCGGCCTTGGCCACTGCGGGCGGGATCGTGTAGATCAAGCGCGGGTCAAACGGCGTCGGGATGATGTAGTCGCGCCCGAAGCTGAGCTTGCGCCCATAGGCCATCGCGACCTCGTCGGGCACGTCTTCGCGGGCGAGTTCGGCAAGAGCGCGGGCGCAGGCAATCTTCATTTCGTCGTTGATGGCGCGTGCATGAATGTCCAGCGCGCCACGGAACAGATACGGAAAGCCCAACACGTTGTTGACCTGGTTCGGGTAATCCGAACGCCCGGTTGCAACGATGGCGTCGGCGCGGACGGCGTGGGCTTCTTCCGGCGTGATTTCCGGGTCCGGGTTGGCCATCGCGAAGATCACCGGGTTGTCGGCCATGTTGGCAACCATCTCGGGCGTGACGGCGCCCTTGGCGGAAACCCCGAGAAACACGTCGGCCCCTTTCATCGCGTCATCGAGGCTGCGGGCCTCGGTGATCACGGCATGGGCCGATTTCCACTG
>JAGRMK010000435.1 GCA_020441345.1 Paracoccaceae bacterium | reverse complement strand
GGGGTCCCCCGTTCGAGCCGGGGCGTCTGTACCACTCTCTCCCCGCCGATGGCTTGCGTCCGACACCGGCCCTTGTTCGCCCGCGCCGCGCCGCGCTATCCTGTGGCGCGGCCCCGGCCCGAAACCCGGCGCGCATGCTGTACAGGATCGACACCCATGTCCGATATCGCCGCCTCAGACGACGAGCAGAAGTCGCGCGGGCGCGGCCCGGGACGCACGACGCGTGAAGACTGGCTCAACGCGGCGCTCGACACGTTGGTGTTCGAGGGCGTGGACAGCGTCAAGGTGCTGACCCTGGCCGAGAAACTCGACTGCGCCCGTTCCAGTTTCTACTGGTATTTCAAGAACCGGTCCGAACTGCTGGACGCCCTGCTCGATCATTGGCAGACGACCAACACCAAGGCGCTTATCGATGCTGCCAACCACCCCGCAGCAACGATCAACGAGGCGCTGGTCACGCTCTATATCTCGTGGCTCGCCGAAGGCGGGTTCGACACGCATCTGGATTTCGCCATCCGCGATTGGGCACGGCGGTCAGGCACGGTGCGTCGCGCGCTGGACATCTCGGACACCGCCCGGATCGATGCGATCACCGGCATGTTTCGCCGCTTTGGCTACCCCGAAGGCGAGGCGGACGTGCGCGGACGGATCGTGTATTTCACCCAGATCGGCTATGCCGCCCTCGATCAGCGCGAAAGCTGGGAAGCCCGGATCGCGCGCAGCAAGGACTATCTGTTCTGCATGACCGGCCGGCGCCCGACCGAAATCGAGGCCCGCAGCCTGGTCGAACGCACGATGGCGCTCGTCGTCCGCCCGGTGCGCGGCGCCTGATGCTTTCGACCTGATCGGCCTTGGAATGACCATGACAGCCGGGCTGCACCAACACCCATGGATCCCGGCGGAATGAAGTCCCCTGGCCGATACCGGCATCTTGTGCCGGGTCGACCCTTTCCATCGGCATCGCCCCCGATGCCACCCCACCGGTGGGTCCACCCTGTATGACACTGTGCTTGCCCGGCCCGGCGCGGCGCGCCATGGTATCGAGGTGGGTGAACGCCGCGTCACGCGTGCAACCGATCTGCCCCCGGAAAAACCCAACGGCGCTAGAATGCGCGCGAAAGAGGTCGACATGGACTCTGAACCCAAGCGCCGACCGGGCGCCCGCCGCCGTGCCGCCGAAAGCACCCCGAAACGGGTGGTCAACTATCGCCAGTTGCGCCATCCCTTCACCCCGCAGCAGGTGTTTTCGGACGATGAGGTCGCGGCGCTGCACGATACCGCGCTCCGGGTCTGCGAAGAACTGGGGATCAGGATCCTGCTCCCCGAGGCGCGCGCAATCCTGCGCGCCGCCGGGGCCCGCGTGGTGGATGACATGGTGTTCATCGGTCGCGATCTGATCGCCGCCGCTCTGGCAAGCGCGCCGCATTCGGTCCGGCTGCGGGCGGCGAACCCGGCCCGCGAACAGGTCTATGAAACCGGTGCGATGCTGTTCACGCCCGGATCCGGGTGCCCGAACGTGACCGACCGGCAGCGCGGCCGTCGCGCCGGTTCGCTGGAAAGCTATCTGGAAACGCTGAAGCTGCACCAGACCTATGACGTGATCCACATCCTGGGTCCCTCGGCCGAACCACAGGACGTGCCACCCGCCTTGCGCCACTACGCGATGATGCAAGGGCAGATGGCGCTCAGCGACAAGCCGATGTTCGTCTATGCGCGCGGCCGCGCCCAGATCGAGCAAAGTCTGGAGATGATCCGCATCGGTCTGGCCTTGTCCGAGGACGATTTCAACACCGGCGCCTGGGCCGTCACGGTGATCAATTCGAACTCGCCGCGCCTGTTGGACAACCCGATGGCCCAGGGGTTGATCGACTTCGCCCGCGCCGGGCAGATGTCGATCGTCACGCCCTTCTGCCTTGCCGGCGCCATGGCACCGGTGACGGTTGCCGGCGCGCTGACCCTGCAACACGCCGAGGCCCTGGCGGCAATCGCCCTGGTGCAGATGACACGCAGCGGTGCGCCGGTCAGCTACGGCGGGTTTTCGTCGAACGTCGACATGAAATCAGGGGCGCCCGCCTTTGGCACGCCGGAACACGTCAAGATGCAGATCGGCGCCGGGCAGTTGGCGCGCCACATCGGCCTGCCCTGGCGCTCGGCTGCGGGCGCAGCGGCGAACGCCAACGACATGCAGGCCACGACCGAGAACATGATGGGCTTGTGGGGCGGAATGATGGGTCACGCCACCGCGATCATCCACGCGGCGGGCTGGCTGGAGGGCGGGCTGTCCTTTGGATACGAAAAATTCATCAACGATATAGAGGCCCTGCAGATCATTGCCGAATTGTGCGTGAAACCCTCGGGCGCCGAGGCCGAAATCGGCTTCGACGCCATCGCCGAAGTCGCGCCCAGCGGCCATTTCTTTGCCGCCGCGCACACGATGAGTCGCTATTCAACGGCCTTTTATGCGCCTCTTGTCGCCGACCTGTCGAATTTCGGCACCTGGGAGGCGGCAGGCGCCCAGACTGCCGACCAGCGCGCCACGGCGATCTGGCAAGCCAATCTGCGCGACTTCAAGGCCCCACCCGGCGCCGCCGAGGCCGCAGACCGCCTGGCCGATTACATTGCCCTCAAGACTGCGGCCGGGGGCGCCCCGCCGCTGGAGTGATCCCGCCTGCCGTAGGGTGCGTGCTGGCACGCACCGCGACTGCCCCGGTTTCCCCCACGACGACCCTGCGATACGCCGCGCGCCGTCCTGCCTCTGGCGGCGTGTGGGGTCAGCGCGCGCATACCGGACGGGGCCGGCCAACAGGCCTCTGCCGCTTGGGAAAATGCATTTGCAAGACGGATCGCGGATCGGCACCCTGTGACAAAACAAGGAGAGTCCGATGCCCCACCTCACCGCCCGGCCCTGGGTGCCCGCGCTTTGCGAAACCCGTGTGCAGGACATCGCCACGACCACCGCCGCCAGCGACTGCGCGACACTCGATGCCCGTATCGAGTCGCTGATCCGGCGCAACCAGCAGATCCATGAACACGCGTGTTTCAACCTGAACCCGGCAACCAATGTGATGAACCCCCGCGCCGAGGCTGCGCTGGCGCGCGGGCTGGGCTCCCGCCCTTCGCTTGGCTATCCCGGCGACAAATACGAGATGGGATTGCAGGCGATCGAGGAAATCGAGGTCATCGCCGCCGAACTCGCCGCCGAGGTGTTCGGCGCGACCCACGCCGAAATCCGCGTCCCTTCGGGGGCAATCGCCAATCTCTACGGCTTCATGGCACTGGCAAAACCGGGAGACGCGATCATCGCCCCGCCCGCCACGATTGGCGGCCATGTCACCCACCACGCCGACGGTTGTGCCGGGCTCTACGGATTGCACACACACCCGGCGCCGGTGAACGCCGATGGCTATACCGTCGATCTCGAGGCACTGCGCGCCCTTGCGCATCGGGTGAAACCCCGGATCATCACCATCGGCGGCAGTTTGAACCTGTTTCCGCATCCGGTGCCCGAGATCCGCGCGATTGCCGATGAGGTCGGGGCACAAGTCCTGTTCGACGCCGCCCATCAATGCGGGATCATCGCCGGAAGGGCCTGGGCGAATCCGCTGGATCAGGGTGCGCATCTGATGACGATGAGCACCTACAAATCGCTTGGCGGCCCGGCGGGCGGGTTGATCGTGACGCGCGACGCGGCGATTGCCGAACGGCTGGATGCCATCGCCTTTCCCGGCATGACGGCCAATTTCGACGCGGCGAAATCGGCGGCGCTGGCGATCGGCCTGCTGGACTGGCGCGACCATGGCGCGGCCTATGCGCAAGCGATGATCGACACCGCACAGGCCTTTGCCAAGGCCTTGCACGACGCGGGGCTGCCGGTGTTCGCCGCCGCGCGCGGGTTCACAACCTCGCACCAGTTCGCCATCGAGGCGGCGGGGTTCGGGGGTGGTCAGGCTGCGTCGAAGACGCTGGAAAAGGCCGGATTCCTGGCCTGCGGCATCGGCCTGCCGGTCGCCCCGGTCGCGGGCGACATGAACGGGCTGCGGATCGGCACACCGGAACTGGTGCGCTGGGGCGTTACGGTGGCGGATATCCCGCAGATCGCCGCGCTGGTTGCCGAGGCGCTGCGCTCGAACGATCCGGCCAGCCTGGCACCGCGCACCGCAGCCCTGCGTGCACGCTTCGACCGACTGCATTTCATCCGGAGCTGAGCCGTCAGGTCGCGACTGTCAGTTCTCGGGCGCAGCATCCGGTGCCGCATCCGGTGCCGGGTCAGAGCCCCCGAGCAACCGGTTCAGACGGTTGCGCACTGCATCCTCGACGCCCTGGCGCAACGCATCCTCGGTCGATTGTCCGTCTTGCAGCGTTACGCCCAGCCCATCCTCGATACGCTCTTGCACACGGGCGCGGGCCTCGGCCTCGAGCCGGTCGGCCTCGGCGCGCGCGGCGGCTTCCAGCCGTTCGCGCTCTTCGCTCAGGCGCTGTTCGGCCAGCCCCTCCAGATCCAGCCGGAACCGGGGCGCAGACCACGGCCCGGTGATCAGCAACGGCACCCGCAGCGCGGCGCCGGTGTCGGCGTTTCGCATGGCCTCAGGGGTCACACGGTAATCCAGAACCTGTTCGCCCAGATCGACCGTGCCGCGCCCTGCAACCGTGACCAGACTGGCGGCCAGCGCCAGATCCTCGTTGCGCAGGACGCCGCCCTGCATGGTGAAACTACCCGTCAGGCTTTCAAAGATGGTGCGGTTCCCTTCGCCGACATAGGATGCATCGAGATTGCGCAGCATCCCCGCCAGATCGAAGCCGATGATCTCGCCCGCACCGAAATCCAGCCGCCCGGTGCCTTCGAGGCTGTGCATGATCGCATCGACCGAAGACCCCGACCCCAGGAACCGCAGATCCATCGAGGCCGTGCCCGTCAGACGCTCGAACTCCGCCGCCTGTCGCAGCAGCGGCAAGAGCTGCACGTTGCGCAATTGCATCGTGCCGCCCACCGACAGGCCAGACCGGTTGTTGGCGACAAGTTCACCCGCCAGCGCCCCCTCGAAGGCGCGCACTTCGGCCAGTTCCAGAACCGCGCGCGACCGGTCGATCACCAGCGCCCCGCGCAGCGAGTCGAGATCGGCGAACCCGGTCTGCACCGGACCCAGCGTCAAACCGATCCGCGCATCCATCAGGCCCAGCGCCGAAGCGTCGATCCGGTCGGTCGGCCAACCCGTGCCACCGGACGCTGACGCATCGCCGCCTCCCTCCAGGAAGGGACGCAAGTCCAGCGAATCGGCGCCGATCTCTCCGGTCAGGTTCGGCCGATCGCCGCTGGTCACCAGATCCAGCGCGGCGCGAATGCGGCTGGTGCCGACGCCGATCACACCCTCGCGCAGATGCAGGCTACCCGCCGGGGCCAGCGTCACCTGCCCACCCAGCGTCAGCGGGCGGGCTGCCGCGGGCAGAGGTTCGGCGCCGGCAATCCCGGCCAGCGCCAGCGCAGGCGCAAGACGGCTGCCTTCGAAGCTGATCCGTCCCTCTGCGGCCAGCGGTTCCAGCCCGGCGCGCCCCTCGAACCGGGCTTCGGCGCCGTCGGCCGACAGCGTTGCCGCAATGGCCACCACGTCGCCGGCCAACAGCCCGGCCACCGACCCGACATGAGCCTCGATACGCCCCGTCTGCCCGCCCCGCCGCGCAGTCAGCCGCAAATCGGCCGGGCCCGCGGTATCGGGCATGGTCAGCTCCAGATCGACGCCGTCGACCGTGATATCCGTCCCCGCCGCATGGTCTATGAAGCGCAGGCTGGCGTTGCTGATCAGCGCCCGGTCCAGCGAGATCGCGGGCAAACCGCCTGATCCGCCGCCCTCGACCGGCGCCGTAGCCTCGCCGCCGCCCAGCCCCTCGAACACCCAGTTGCCCCGGCCGTTGGCATCGCGTTCCAGGATGATCTGCGGTTGCTGCACCTCGAACCGTTGAACCGAAACCGCGCCGCCGACCAGCGCCGACAGGTTGACGCCCAGGTCGACCGATTGCGCGGTGAACATCGGCCCCGCATCGGACCCCGACATGTTGGCCAGCGTGACACCCTCGATGCGGGCACCGATGCTGGGCCAGATCGTCGGGCTGACCGATCCGGTAATGGTCAGCGCCCGCCCGGTCGCGGCCTCGAACTGGCGGGCGGCCAGATTGGCGATGCGATCGGCCGGGACAAGGAAAATGGCCGCAACGACCACCACCACCAAGAAAACAAGCAGCCCTATCAGCCTGACAATCCAGCGCATCACACCCTCCGACGAAACCCACACTGACCATGATAGCACCCCGCGACTCGCGCACAAGGCGTTGTGAACTCACGCGTTCGTGCTGCGCGACGGCTCGCCGAGGCGAAGGGTCCGCGAAGCCCTCTTTTCATGCCGCCGCCTGCATCGCATGATGGGCCGATGGGCGTGATGACTCCTTTGTATACCCTTGCGGCCCGCATAACCGGGCAGGCGATCGTGCTGTTTGCACGGGCGATCACCGCCGTGCATGCCGATTGGCGCGGTGTCGGGCCGTCCTCGCGCCAGCGGGTGTATTTCGCCAACCATGTGTCGAACGCGGACATGCCGATGATCTGGTCGGTGCTGCCGCATCACCTGCGGCTACGCACACGCCCGGTCGCGGCGGCCGACTACTGGCTCAAGACCAGGCTGCGCGCCTTTGCCGGGGGGGCGGTGTTCCAGGCCGTGCTGATCGACCGGCGCCCGGAGGAACGCACCGACGACCCGATGGAGGCGATCCTGAAGGCGCTGGACGAGGGTGCATCGCTGATCATCTTTCCCGAAGGCCTGCGCAATCAGGGGCCCGAGCCGCTGAAGCCGTTCAAGGCCGGGCTTTACAACATCGCCAAGGCGCGCCCGGATGTCGAACTCGTCCCGACCTGGGTCGCCAACCTGTCGTCGGTGATGCCCAAAGGCGAGATCATTCCCCTGCCGCTGATGGTGCGCGTGGTGTTCGGCGCGCCGGTCTCGCTGGGCGAGGCAGAAACCCGCGGCGACTTTCTGACCCGCGCCGCGGCCGAGCTTCTGGCCCTCAGACCCGAGGACACGGCATGAGCCCGATGCTGCGCGATATCGGCCTGCTGGCGTTGGTGGTTTGTCTGTTTCTGCTGGCGCTGACGATATTCGGTGAGCGCCTGCGCGCACGCCGCACCACGCCCGACCCGGCGATCGAAGTCTTCATGACCCGTGTCGACAGCTGGTGGGCGATGGTGGTCCTGTTCACCTTGTCCCTCCTGGCCGGGCAATGGGCGGTCGCGCTTCTGTTCGCCGTTGCCAGCTTTGCCGCGCTGCGCGAGTTCTATACCTATTCGGTTCATTCCCGCGCCGATCACTTGTCGCTGGCGCTGGCGTTCTACATCCTGTTGCCGGCGCAGTTCCTGTTCGTCGCCTTTGATCTCAGCCGCCTGTTTTCGGTGTTCATCCCGGTCTATGTGTTCCTGCTCTTGCCCTTCGTGTCAGTGCTGCGCGGATCGACCGACAAATTCCTGACGCGCGTGTCGGAAACCCAATGGGGGTTGATGATCTGTGTGTTCTGCCTCAGCCACATCCCGGCGCTGATGTGGCTGGAACTGCCCGGACACGCCGGGCGCGGCATGTTGCTGATCGCGTTCCTGGTGCTGGTCGTGCAATCGGGCGATCTGGTGGATTTCTACATGGGCCGCCGGGTCGGCCGCAAACGCATCGTGCCCGCCCTCTCGCCAAAGACTTGGGAAGGCGCGGCCTGGGGCATCGGCGCGGCGGCTGTGCTGGGCCTCTCGCTGAGCTGGATCACCCCCTTCGGCCCGCTGGCGGCGGCGGCGATGGCGGCGTTGGCCTCGGCGTGCGGACAGGCCGGCAACCTGATCCTGCGGGCGATCAAGCGCGACCGAGGGGTGCGCGACTGGTCGCATCTGATCCCCGGACAGGGCGGATT
>JAGRMK010000434.1 GCA_020441345.1 Paracoccaceae bacterium | reverse complement strand
GCGATCTGGAAGCAGATCCTCTTGCACACAGGTGACCTATGACCCCTGCCGACATGGACGCGCGCATCGTGCGCTACGGCGAGTTGCGCCCTTGCCGCACGGCCTTCATCGATGCCCATACGCCTGGGTCGGACCAGAAGGAAAACTTCACCATCATCGGTGGCGGGGTGTCGGAAAGTCCCGACCAGCATGTGCATATCTCGATCCCGCACGGGTTCAACATCGGCGCGGCGGGGCAGCCGCCGAAATGCCGCAACAGTCTGCATAGCCACCGCACGGCCGAGGTGTTCTTTGTTCTGTCCGGGCGCTGGCGGTTCTTCTGGGGGCGCTGGGGCACTTCGGGCGAAGTGGTGCTGGAGGCGGGCGATATCTTCAACATTCCCACCGGCATGTTCCGCGGCTTCGAGAATATTGGCACCGATTACGGGATGATCATGGCCGTTCTGGGCGGCGACGATGCGGGTGGCGGCGTGATCTGGGCGCCGCAGGTGATCGAGGATGCCAAGGCGCATGGTCTCGTGCTTTCGGAAAAAGGCCGGCTTTACGACACCAAGAAGGGCGAAAGCCTGCCCGAGGGCATCAAGCCGATGCCGCTTCTGACCGAGGATGAACTGACGCAGTTCAACGACCCCACGCCGATGCAGGTAGTCGGCGGTTATGTGCGCCGCTACTGGGATCTGATGGCGCTGTCGGGCAGCGGCAAGCCGGTCAAGGTGATCGGCGAAACCGGTGTGATCCGCGACAAGCCGGGTTTCGAGGTCGATTTCCTGTCCCGCGCGAATTGCGGCACCGGGTTCCACAGCCACCCGTTCCCGTCGGTGCTGATGCCGGTCAAAGGGCATTGGCGCGTCGACTGGGAGGGGGGCAGCACCGTCCTGGCGCCTGGCGACACGATGAGCGTGCCCGAAAACCTGGCGCATGGCGCGCAGCCGTCGATGAGCGGCGAGGCGTCGCTGTATCACGTGGTTGCCACCGGCGACCCGGCGGGGCTGACCTGGAAGGGATAAACCGGGATGCGGTTCGTGTTGTTCTTCGTCACGACGGTCGGTGCGCTGATGACGGTCGCTGCGCTGGTCCAGGGGGACAACGCGAGCCTTGCCTGTGTCGGGCCCGTCACCGCGATTGCCGGGGTCTTCTTCTGGCGCAACCTGCGCGACCCCGAGGAGACCCGAAAGAACGGGTTGCGGGCGCAGGTGACGTTTTTCCACCAGGCCGGCGCGGGCGTCACCGGGCCGGGCACCTATGCCCGTGTCTGGACCCATCGCGGTGTCTGGCATGTCGCGCTGGACCGCATGTCCGTGCGGGGTGATTTGCAGATGCACGGCGTTGCGCAGCGTGGGTGGGTCTGGCTGGACCCGGCCGGTCTGCCCGCGCGGGTCAAGATTAACTATGCGAAAGCCTGGAAAACATGGACAGTAAGCAGCGCGGCCCCCGCGGACGAAATCAAGGAAGGCTGACATGACCTGTTTCACCTCTGTTTCGCGCCGGACCGGCGCTGCCCTAAGACGACCAGCGCGATGAGCCGGTCACCGGGGTTTCGCGCGCTAGCGACGGCTTTGGGGCTGCTGGCGGGGTTTTCGCAAGCTGCCCAGGCGCAAAGCCAACAGACCGTGGCACCAACGGACTGGACCGTGCTGACCGATGACAACGGCTCTCTGGTCATTGGCATGGCCATGGCGCCCGATCATGGTTTGTGGGTGTCGTGTAACGCACCCTCGGCGCAGGGGCGGCCCGTGTGGGAAACCGGCAGCCACGAAGAGACCCTGACCGACCCTTTCGAACTGGTGCTTGGGTTCCGCGAGGATCTGTTCTCGGGTGCACCGCCGATCCGGCAAGAGGGGGCGGTGCTGATTGTTGGCACGACATCATATACCTTGCCCGGTTTCGAAACCGTGGCGATGAACGGGCCCGAAGTTCTTCTGCCAATGGGTGCACCCTTGGTGCAGGCGCTTTACGATGCGCCTTCGTTACGGCTGGTCAGCGCACAGGGGGCGGCGCATCCCTTTCCCACCGCCGGTCTGGGCGCGGCGCTGGACGGCGCGTTGCGGGCTTGCGTCAACCGCTGGGCCGAGATCGGGCACACGATCCCGGTTGCGCTGAGCCGCTATTGGCCGGTCGTTGACGAGGGGATCGACGCTGGGCAGGCGCCCGCCGTGCCCACCGCCTCGGTAGCCGGAATTCCGCGATTTGATATTCCTGCGGGCATCCCGCGCTTTGCGATCACGCCAGGACTCGCACCCGCGCCCGGCGCCGCGGCGCAAACGCCTTTTGCCGCGACCAGCCTTGCCACATTGCCGCCGGTCATCGTGCAGCATGTCTACCAGACCTGTGGCGGCAGCGCCCGGATTGACGAGACCGCGCTCAGCCCGGCGCAGGATTTCGACGGCGATGGCGCGCCCGATTACGTGATCAATTACACGGGCGTCTATTGCCAGCAGGACACGATGCGCGGGTTTTGCGGCGCGGCCAATTGCTCGATCGAGGTATTCTTGTCCAGCCGTGGCCACATCCGCGCCTTTGATTTTCTCGCCATCGCCGCGACCCCGGCCAAGGCGCCGGACGGTCGCATCGGCCTGCGCCTGGCGGCGACCCCGTTCATCTGCGGTGACGGATATTGTGACGGGATCTGGCTGTGGGACGGCCAGCGTTTTGCCCAACAACCCTGACAACAGGAGAACAGACATGTCCCTTCTCACCACCCATGTCGGCTCGCTCCCGCGTACACAGGATGTGGTCGATTTCATCTTTGCGCGCGAACGCGGACAGGCCTATGACGCGGCCGCCTTCGATACCTGCATGACCGCCGCCGTCGGTGAAACGGTGCGCAAGCAGGTCGCGGCGGGGGTGCGAATCGTGTCGGACGGCGAGACCTCGAAGATCAGCTACGCGACCTATGTCAAGGACCGCTATACCGGGTTTGCAGGCGACAGCGAACGCAAGGCCCCCGCCGATCTCAAGATGTTTCCCAGCTTCCTGCAACGGTTGGCCAACTCGGGCGGCACGCCGACCTATGCGCGGCCGCAATGCGTGGGGGCGGTGAAATCCAGGGGGCAGGGAGAGCTGGAAAAGGACATCGCCAACCTGAAGGCGGCGATGACCGCGCACGGGGTCACGCGCGGCTTCATGAATGCCGCCAGCCCTGGCGTGATCTCTCTGTTCTTGCAAAACGCGTATTACCCGACGCGCGAAGCCTATCTGGCGGCGCTGGCCGACGCGATGAAGGCGGAATATGAAACCATCGTCGCCTCGGGCCTCGATCTGCAACTCGATTGCCCGGATCTGGCGCTCAGCCGGCACATGTTGTTCACCGATCTCAGCGACGATGAGTTTGTCACGGTGGCGGCGAGCCATGTCGAGGCGCTGAATCACGCTTTGTCCGATATCCCCGCCGACAAGGTGCGCATCCACATCTGCTGGGGCAACTACGAGGGGCCGCATGTCTGCGATATCCCCATGGCGCGGATGTTCGACACATTGATGTCGGCCAAGGCACGGTATCTGCTGTTCGAGACCTCGAACCCCCGGCATGGCCATGAATGGACGGTGTTCCGCGACCGCGCGCGCGACATTCCCGATGACAGGATCCTGGTGCCAGGCGTGGTCGATACGACGACGAATTTTGTCGAGCATCCCGATCTGGTGGCGCAGCGCCTGCAACGCTTCGTCGATATCGTCGGCGCGGACCGGGTGATCGCAGGGTCGGATTGCGGCTTTGGCACCTTCGCTGGCTTTGGCGCGGTCGACCCCGACATCGCCTATGCCAAGCTGCGCGCGCTGGCCGACGGGGCGGCGCAGATCGCATGACCCTGCCGCTGGTCCTGTTGCCCGGCATGATGTGCGACGGGCGGCTGTTCGCGCCGCAGATCGCGGCGCTGGGCAGGCGCGCGGTGATGGTCGCACCGGTGACCGAGCATGACAGCGTGCAGGCGCTGGCTGCCGCGATACTGGCCCATGCGCCGCCGCGTTTTGCCTTGGCGGGGCTCAGCATGGGCGGAATCGTGGCGATGGAGGTTCTGCGCCAGGCGCCCAAGCGGGTCGCCCGCCTCGCGCTGCTCGATACCAACCCGCTGGCCGAAACCCCCGAGGTGCAGGCACGGCGCGGCCCCCAGATCGCGCGTGCGCTGGCAGGGGGGCTGGTTCACGTGATGCGCGACGAGATGAAG
>JAGRMK010000433.1 GCA_020441345.1 Paracoccaceae bacterium | reverse complement strand
CCCGGCCAGCTTTCGGGCGGGCAACAGCAGCGTGTGGCGATCGCGCGGTCGCTGTGCATGCGGCCTCGGATCATGCTGTTTGACGAACCGACCTCGGCGCTCGACCCCGAGATGATCAAGGAAGTGCTCGACACCATGATCGAGCTCGCCGAAGAGGGGATGACGATGCTCTGCGTGACTCACGAAATGGGCTTTGCCCAGGCCGTTGCGAACCGCGTGATCTTCATGGACCAAGGTCAGATCGTGGAGCAGAACGAACCCAAAGAGTTCTTCAACAATCCGCAGTCCGACCGCACGAAGCTTTTCCTGAGCCAAATCCTCGGGCACTGAGCCGGGGGTTTCTCTGGATGGCCGACGCGAAGAGGGGGGCTTGTCGCCCCCCTTTTTCATGCGGTCCCGGCAGGGGCAAGCAGCGTATCTTGTTTTCAGAATCGCGCCGGCGTCTTGGCGAATTTGGCCGACGTGTAGAATTGCCCCCCCTCTCTGAGACGCCCCGGGTTAGAAAAGGCCTGTCCGCCATCACAGCAGGCAGACGAGTACGAGCCGCCGTTCTGGTGGCAAGCCGCTCATTGGGATTGAGGCCGGGATTGAAGATAGTTGAGCATATCACTGAACGTGACCATCCGGGCATAGTCAGCCTCGGGCATCGCAAGGTTCAGGCGTTTCCCCAGTGCTGTCACCAAGTTCAGGAAATCCATCGAATCGATGTCCATTTCTTCGCGTAGCTCGCCGTTCTGATTGATATCGTCGATGTCGATGTCGGGGGCTATGCGGCGGAGTTCTTCACGCAGGACGGTCTCTATTTCAGTGCTGTTCATAGTTCCTCCGGGGTTTGCAGGTATTTTCCGACAGTGCCCAGGAACAAGGCGCCGCGGTGGCCGTCGCTGACGCGGTGATCGGCAGCAAGCGTCAGTGTGACCGTTTTGCGAGGTTTGATCTTGCCCTTGTGAACCCATGGCCGCTCGACGGCCGTGCCTATGCCGACAATGGCCACTTGCGGGGGATTGATGACGCCGTAAAGCAGATCAACTCCGCGATCACCCAGCGATGTCACGGTGATCGTTGCGTCCGAAAGTTCACGCGCGCGGAACCGGCCGGCGCGGACGCGTGCGACGAGGTCGCGCAGCCCCTCCATCAGTGCATCGAGGTCGCGTGTCTGAACATCGTGGATCGCGGGCGCTACCAGGCCGCCGCTGCGGATATTTGTGGCAACCCCTATATGCGCGGCCTTGCTGCCATGGAACTCTCCGTCGATGAAATGTCCGTTCAACTCGGGATATTTCTCAAGCGCCTTTGCCACGGCCTTGAGATAAAGAACGCCCGGCAAAATCCGCGTCTCAGGGGTGCGTTTCTTGTTGGTCCGCGTGACGAATTTCTCGGCGGCAGATATATCGACGGTATGGGCGAGATAGTAGTGAGGGATTTCACGTTTTGAGCGCGACATCGCCGCCGAAATTGCCGCGCGCATGTCCGACATTGGCGAAGGGCGCTCGGAGCGAGCGGATTCGGTCAGGCTCTTCAATTCGGCTAACGCGATAATCCCATCCGATCCGGGTGCAACCGATGCAAGATCAATACCGTCACGCGCAGCCTGTCGCCGGGCGGCGGGCGTGATCTTCCTTCGCGTGCCGGTGGCGGTCGCGACCTTGGTGGCCGGCTTTGTGACCGGTGGCGGTGGGAGGGATAGCGCCGTCGCCTTGTCTGGCGCAGGCGCGGGCTTTGGGGCGGATGCTTCGGGCGCATCGTGTTTCGGTGCCGTGCCGATTGCATCGCCAGTATTCTCGATCACCGCGAGGGGCGTGCCCACGGGAACGCGATTGTTGGCGGTGGGCTGCCACTGGCAACCGGCTTGGCCCTGGCAGACAAGATGGAAAAGAGCGACGCGGCGACGGTCTGCTTTTTTGGCGAAGGCGC
>JAGRMK010000432.1:2147-12651 GCA_020441345.1 Paracoccaceae bacterium | reverse complement strand
TGACGCAATGGTTCTTCAAGATCTCGGATTATGCGGGCGAATTGCTGGATGCGATCGATACGCTGGCAAGCTGGCCGGAAAAGGTCCGGCTGATGCAGAAGAACTGGATCGGGAAGTCGCGCGGGCTGCAATTCGCCTTCGAGACCGTCGGTGCGCCCGAGGGATTCGAAAAGCTCGAAGTTTACACCACCCGCCCCGATACGCTTTTGGGGGCGTCCTTTGCCGGGATCAGCCCCGATCACCCGCTGGCCAAGGCACTTGAGGCGACGAATCCCGCCATCGCCGCTTTCTGCGCAGACTGCCGCCGCACCGGCACCACCGAAGAGGCGCTGGAAAAAGCCGAAAAGAAAGGCATCGACACCGGATTGCGGGTCACGCACCCGTTCGATCCGTCGTGGGACATGCCGATCTATATCGCCAACTTCATCCTGATGGACTACGGCACCGGTGCGATCTTCGGCTGCCCGGCACATGACCAGCGCGACCTCGACTTTGCGAACAAATACGGCCTGCCGGTGATCAGCACCTTCGTGCCCCTGACTGGCGACCACACCCTGCCCGAATCGGGCGGCGAGGCCTATGTGCCGCTGAAAACCGAAACGGTGCGCTGGACCAAGGCGTTCAACTGGCCCGACGAGGCCAGCGGCGACGCCGCCATCGACGCCGCCATCGCGCATTGCGAATCACGGGGCGTCGGCACCGGCGTGACCAAGTTCCGCCTGCGTGACTGGGGTCTGAGCCGTCAGCGCTACTGGGGCTGCCCGATTCCCGTGGTGCATTGCGACGCCTGCGGCGTGGTGCCCGAGAAAAAAGAGAACCTGCCGGTTCGCCTGCCTGAGGATGTCACCTTCGACAAACCTGGCAACCCGCTGGATCGCCACCCGACCTGGCGCAACTGCGCCTGCCCGTCCTGCGGCAAGCCCGCGCTGCGCGAAACCGATACGATGGACACCTTCGTCGATTCGTCATGGTATTACGCGCGCTTCACCGCGCCCCATGCCGCCACGCCGACCGATCTGGCCGAAGCCGAATACTGGATGAATGTCGATCAATACATCGGCGGCATCGAACACGCGATTCTGCACCTTCTGTATTCGCGGTTCTTCGCCCGCGCGATGCACAAGACCGGCCACTTGCCCGCCAGCGCCATCGAGCCCTTCGATGCGCTGTTCACACAGGGCATGGTGACGCATGAAATCTACCTGACCCGCGACGATCGCGGTCGCCCGGTCTATCACCTGCCGGAAACGGTTCAGGACGGGAAACTGATCGCCACCGGCGAACCGGTCGAGATCACATCTTCGGTCAAGATGTCGAAATCAAAGAAGAACGTGGTCGACCCGGTCGATATCATCCAGCGTTTCGGTGCCGATACCGCGCGTTGGTTCGTGATGTCCGACAGCCCGCCCGAACGCGACGTGGAATGGACCAGCGCCGGAGCCGAGGCGACGTTCAAGCATCTGGGCCGGGTCTGGGCCCTGGGCGAACGGATCGCCGGCATGCCCGCCGATGCGCCGGGCGATGACGCCGATCTGGCCCGCGCGATGCACCGGGCGATTGCCGATGTGACGACAATGATCGACGGTTTCGCGTTCAACAAGGCGATCGCCAAGCTCTACGAATTCACCAACACGCTGGCGAAATCCTCGGCTTCGGCGCGGATGCAGAAAGACGCGGCTCGGGTTCTGGCGCAGTTGATGGCGCCAATGGTGCCGCATCTGGCCGAAGACCTGTGGCATCGCCTGGGGGGCGACGGGCTGGTCACACAGGCCGAATGGCCAAAGGCCGATCCGGCAATGCTGGTCGACGATACCATCGTTCTGCCGGTGCAGATCAACGGCAAGCGCAAGGCCGAAATCACCGTTGCCGCCGACGCAAGCAAGGAAGAGGTTGAAAAACTGGCTCTGGGCGACGAAGCTGTGCAACGGGCGCTGGGTGGTGCCTCGCCGAAAAAGGTGATCGTGGTGCCAGGACGGATCGTCAATGTTGTGCTCTGATCGACGCGGATTTCTGGCCGGCCTGGGCGCGCTGGGCCTGATGGCCGGCTGCGGTTTCAGTCCGGTCTACGGACCCGACGGCGCCGGGCGCGCCCTGCGCGGCGCGGTGCGGGCCGATGATCCGGCCTCGCGCGCCGATTTCCAGTTCGTCGCCGCTTTCGAGGATCTTCTGGGCCGCCCTGAGTCCCCTCGCTTTGCGCTGGCCTATACGATTGCCCTGCGCAACGTCTCGTCCGGCGATATCCAGGACATCGGCGCAACGCGGATTCAGCGATTCGGCACGCTGGAGTTCACCGTGACCGAACTTGCCACCGGCGCGACGGTTGCCACCGGTGAGGTGAGCAACAACACGACCTATTCGACCACCGGCACGCAACTGGCGACGATGACCGCGGCAGAGGACGCCGAGTTGCGACTCATGCGGATCCTGGCCGAGGCTTTGGTCACGCGGCTTTACACCGAACCGGGGCTTGCCGCGGCAGCCACCGAGGCATGAAGCTTGCACCCCGTGATGCGGGCGGGTTCCTGAGCCGCCCCGATCCCCGGGTGCCCGGGATCCTGATCCATGGTGCCGATGCCATGCGCGTCGCAGAGAAACGTGCCGCGCTGGTCAAGGCCCACACCGGCCCCAGCGCCGACACCGAGATGCGCCTGACTCGCTTGCCTGGCAGCGATCTGCGCAAGAGCCCGGCCTTGGTTGTCGAGGAAATCAAGGCACAAGGGTTTTTCCCCGGACCGCGCGCCGTGGTGATCGATGACGCCAACGATCACGCCGTCGATGCCTTGAAACTGGCACTCGCGGAATGGCGCGAGGGCGATGCGATGGTGATCGCCACCGGCGGCGCACTGAAGAAAACCTCGAAGCTGCTCAAGCTCTTCGAAACCGACCGGCGGGCGTTCTGCCTTGCGGTCTATGACGACCCGCCCGGCCGCGCGGAAATCGAACAAATGCTGGCGGCCGAGGGGCTGACCAACCTGCCCTCCGAGGCTATGCACGATCTGACCGCGCTGGCGCATCTACTGGAACCGGGCGATTTCCGCCAGACGCTGACGCGAATCGCGCTCTACAAGCTCAACGACGACACGCCGCTGACCGGCGCCGAGATCGCCATGCTCGCGCCGCAAAGCGCCGAGGCCGGGATCGACGACATCCTGAACGCGATGGCCGAAGGGCGCATGGCCGACCTGGCACCGATCCTGCAACGCCTGGCGGCGCAGGGCGTGCAGCCGGTTGCGGTCTGTATCGGCGCCGCCCGGCATTTCCGGGTGTTGCACGAACTGGTCAGCGATCCGCGCGGCCCCGCGCAGGCAATCGGCAGCCTGCGTCCGCCGATCTTTGGCCCGCGCCGCGAGAAACTGCTGCGACAGGCGCAGAACTGGTCGCTGCAACGGGTCGAGGACGCGCTGCGTGATCTGACCGCGACCGATCTGGCGCTGCGCTCGTCAACCCGCGCACCGACCCGCGCGCTGGCAGAACGCGCGCTGATCCGTCTGGCGCGCATGGCCGGGCGGCGCTAGCGCAGCCCTTGCGCACAGGCCTTTGGCATGGCTTGATGCCGCCAATGCAATCGGAGGATACGCATGACCAACCCGCACTACACCGTGATCGGTGCCGCTTCGACCCGCGCCGGTCGCCCTCTGTGGATGCTCGAAGAACTGGGCGTGCCTTATGAGCACATCAGCAGCAAGCCGCATGGCGACGAGGTCACGCGCCACTATCCGCGCGGCAAGGTGCCGGTGCTTCTGGTCGATGGTGAGCCGATCACCGATTCGACCGCGATCATCCAGTATCTTGCCGACGCGCACGGGCAATTCACCGCCCCCGCCGGCACGCTGGCGCGCGCCCGTCAGGATGCGATGACGCATTGCATCCTGGATGAATTCGACGCGGTGCTATGGACCGCTGCGCGGCATAGCTTCATCCTGCCTGAGGAACGCCGCGTCGCGGGCGTCAAGGAATCGTTGCGTTGGGAGTTCGAGCGCAACCAGGCAAGCTTCGCGCAGCGTCTGGGCGACAGCCCGTTCGTCACCGGCGACGCGTTTACCGTTCCTGACATCGTCCTGACGCACTGTCTGATCTGGGCGCGGGCGGCAAAATTCGAGATTACCGAACCGGTGTTGCAGGCTTACTTCGACCGCATGCGTCAACGTCCCGCCCTGGGCCGTGCGTTGAGCAAGGGCAAAGCCTAGTAGTCGCGCTCGAAAAACAGGCCGATACCAGAGCCCCCTTCGGTATCGGCCCGCCCACGCAGGGTGACGCTCGGCGTCAGATCCAGGTTGATCGTCACTTCGCCACGCCCGGCGCTGTCGATGCTGACATCGGAATACAGTTCTTCCGACAGATAGCGTCCGGCCCGTAACGCGGTATTGCCGTCATCGTCCACGGTGAAATCGAGATCATCCAGACCCATCGCCTGTCGTGTGCGGCTCAGGATGGAATTGTCGGCGCGGCCGGTCAGCGTCGCCACCGACAGCGCCAGTTGCGCGGCCTGAAACGGTGACAGCGAGGCCAGCGACCGGCGAAAGATCAGCCGCGCCAGAACCTCGTCCTGGGGTAGTTCGGGGATCGAGCCGAACACGATTTCGGGGCTGTCCGCGCGCCCGGTAACGGTGATGCTGGTGGTGACCCCATCCGATTCCGTGGTCGCCACCAGAGTGACGAAGGGCATGAAATCGCCAACCATGCTGGCCGATCCATCGGTCAGCGTAAAGCGGTTGCCCAGCAGATCCAGCCGCCCGCGAATCAGCCCGAAACTGCCCGATGGCACAACGTCGCGCGTGGTGCCCCCAAGCCGCAGCGTGCCGCCCATCTCGGCATCCAGCCCGCGACCGCGCACAAACACCCGCCCCGGAGCCCGCAGCGTCAAATCCAGCCGCAGCGGCACGGGGTCACGTCCATGCCGCGTGCCGGTGGCGATCCCCGCCGCCACGCGGGTGCGTCGGCTTTCGGCGCTTTCGCCAACATGCCGCAACCCTTGCAGTCCAAAGCCCTGCCGCGCCAGGGGCGAATTGGGAATGCGGATCTCGGCCTGCGACACCGAAACTTCGCCTCGCACCAAGGCTCCGCTGGTTAACGGGCCGGTCAGCGATACGCTGCCGTCGATGCGCGCATCGAACAATTGCGGATGCAAAATCGCGAAATCCTCGACACTGACCGTCAGATCGGCTTGCCGCGAGGCCGCAAGGTCGATGGTGCCGTTCAGTGACCCGCGCCCGCCAGCCTGCTGATCGCCAGACACCCGCACCTGCGCATTAAGGCCGGTCAGATGCGCCTCGGCCTCTATGCTGCGAAACGCCACACCCGCCGCGGGCAACACGTAATGCGCATCGCTCAGCCGGGCGTCCAGCCGCAACGAGTCCAGGCTGGGCGCGCCGTCGAGGCTGCCGTTGAAACGGATCAGACCGCTTACGTTCGCCGGTTCCAGCGAGGGGTTGAAGATCGCGCTTTCGACCTGCCCGGCCAGAACCAGCGCCAGGGTGAAATCGTCCTCGATCCGGCCACGCGTGGACAGCGCCAGCGCCGACGGACCGTTGAGCGTGGCCTCTACGTCGTATCCCGATCGATTAGCCAGGCGCCCGACCGTCGCCTCCAGGGTCACAGGCCCGGCCAGCCCGGAAATCATGCGCCCCAGATTGTCCAGCTGCACCTGCCCGGTCATGCGCGTGTTGCCCGCCGCATCCAGCGCGCCCTGCACCAACAGGCTCAGACCCGTAGAGTCGAGTTGCGCACTGTCGATCCGCAGCGCCCCGTCCGCGGCGATGGTCAGTTGCGCATCGAGCCCGATCCCGGTGCTCAGCAGCCCGTCGATCTGCGGATTGCCGGTGCGCAGCGGCCCGTCCCCTTGCACCGACACCAGCACCCGTCGCTGCCCATCGCCCGCCCCGACAAGCTGCACCGCGCCCGAGATCAGCCCCGACCCGCTGGCGTCCAGAGCCGAAAGGTCCAGCCGATCCAGCGCGATCGCCAGATCCGGGTCGGTCGCATGCCAGATGCCATTGGCCGACATGGCGATGCGCGGCCCTTCGAAGGTGAACAGCGCGACATCGGTTTGCGCGCCCTGAAACACGACATCGCCGCGCAGCCGGTTTGCGCCATCCAGCAAACCGCCGAGGAAATCAGAGGCCGGAAGATCTGCCAGTTGCAGGTCGATCGACGTGCCATCGAATCGCAGCCGCTGCCCGCCGGCCTCGGTTCGCAGCGCAACATCCAACGCCAGATGTCCACCATAGCCCGGCCCCATCCGCGACAGATCCTCGGTCATCAGCCGCGCGCCAAGATCCACGAATCCCGGCTGCAAGGTGCCCTGCATCGTCGCCTCGACGGGCCCCGCGCGCAGCCGAAAGCTGCGCAACTGGGTGCCCTCGGTATCGCGCAGAACCGACATCGTGATCCGCGATTCTCCGGTCAGCATCGAATCGGCTTCGGCGATGTCCATCGACAGATCGGTTGTCGCCAGATCGGCAGTCAGGTCCAGGGCACCGGTCAGCGGGTTTGCCTGCCCGATCATCGTCACCAGCGCCTGCCCGCCCAGGTCGCGACCCGCCAGCCCCGAGAACGCGGCAAGATCTGGCGCCGCGAATTCGACGAACCCGTCGAAGGTCAGCCCGTCCAGCGCGCCATAGGCCGTCAGTGACACGGTGTCCCCCTCCAGCGCGAGCCCGGTCAGGTCGATCACCTCGCCCGGGCCCGGCCAGACCAGGCTGGCCAGGCCAAAGACCTCGGTGCCAATCGCTCGTTGCAGGCCCGGATCTTCGGCGGCAATGCTTTGGGCCAGGAACTCGAACACCCCTTCGAACGCCGGTTGCGCGGTCATGGTGTCTTCGGGGGTCGGGCTGCTCAGCGCATTCAGCCGGCCGCGCCCGACCAGGGTTGCATTGCCGACCTCGACCTGGGGCAGGTCCAATGCGTCGATCTCGGCGCGGACACGCCAGTCGCGCGACACCGATGCGTCGTGGCTGATCAACAAGGTCGCGCTGGAAATGCGTGCCGAACCCGAGGTGCCGGGCAGCAGCACGGGGGCCCCCGCCGGGTCGGCAATCCCGGCGGTAAGCTGCACAAGGCTGGGCAGGCCATCGGCCCCGAACGAGGCGCGCCCCGACAAGTTCATCGATTCCGTCGTGACGGTCAGTTCCGGCAGGCTTATTTCGCCGGTATCCGATCGCTGGCCTGTGGCCCGCAATTCGCTGCGATCACCAAAGAACGGGTGCAGTTCGGCATTCAACAGCGGACGCAGATCGCCGACGATATCCAACGCAAAGCCGCCGCCCAGCAGAACTCCGGTTTCCGGCGTCTCATCGACCATCGCGAATTGCCCGGTCACCCGGGGCGAGCCATCGGTGGACAAGGCGATATCGGCGGCGAAGGTGTTGATCGGCCCGCTGCCCAGCACCGACAAGCCCAGCGCCGGGCTGCCGGGAATGCCCAGGAGCGTCGTGGCAATGCCGCCTGGCCCCTCGGTCAGCGCAAGGTTCAAAGACAGCACCCGCGTGGCATTGTCGAAGTCGCCCTGAAAAACGAACGACCCTTCCTGCAAATCAATGCGGCGGGCTTCGAAACTGGCTTCGCCTTGCCCGCCTTCCAGCACCATCGCGCCCAGCAAAGACACTTCCGCCGGCTGGCCGATGATCGACGGGTCCAGTCGCACCAGGTCGGCGCCGATCCGACCGACATGCACCGAAACCGGCAGTTCCGGCAGGCTGAACCCCTCGCTGGCAGTCGGGCTGGGCAGGCCGGTATCCGTTTGCGTGCTGGGCAGGCGCAAGAGCTCGATGGTCGCGGCGCTGAGTTCGTTGACCTCGACGCGCCGGTTGAACAACGCCGCGCGGTTCCAGTCGATCACCACATCCGACAGCACGATCCAGACCCCGAGATCGTCCGAGATGGTGATTTCCTCGACTGTCGCGCGCGATGACAGTGCACCGTCGAAGCCGCGAATCCGAACCTCGCGTCCGGCATCCGACAAAACGTCCTGCAGCAGGCCCGCCAGCACACCCACGTCGTCTTCGGCGTCGGACAGCGCCGGACCGCCCAGGAGAACCGCCAGCAAAAGCGCCAGCGCTGCCCAGACCCGCCAGCCCAAAGGCCGGGCCAAGGCACGGGCCCGTGTTGCCCGCGACCTGTCCTGCCGAGGCGCTGGCTCCATCAGAATGCCTGACCGATACCGAGATAGATCTGATAGGAACTGCTCCCCAGCGCCGAGGCGTTGCGCCGCAGCGGCGTCGCCAGATCAAGGCGCAGCGGCCCGATGGGCGTATCGTACCGCACGCCCAACCCGCCTCCGGCGTGCCAGTCGCTATCCCCAGCGAAGACACCCGACGAGACCTGTCCGGCATCGGCAAAGGCGGCAAAGGTCAGCGACTCGTTGACGCGCACCCGCATCTCGCCCGACAAGACCGCGAAACTGCGCCCGCCCGAAGCAACGCCACCCGAGGTCACGCCCAGCGACTGATAGGGCATCCCGCGCACCGTGCCGCCGCCGCCAGAGTAGAACAGAAAGCCGCGCGGCGTGTTCTCAAGATCGCTGCCGAGCACCGCACCGGCCTGCGCGCGCGCCGCAACGACCAAGCGCCCCTCGGCGCCAAAATCTGCATAGATGCGCCCGTCAAAACGCAGGCGCGCCCCGCTTTCCGTCTGGCCGAAGCCGAAATAGGGCATCACCTCGGACCAGAGGTAATGGCCCCCAGTGGCATCCAGCGGCGTATCGCGGGTGTCATGGGTGACGCCTACCGGCAGGCCGACCGATCCAAAGTCGTTCGTCGTCGCCAGCCCGGGGCCGTAATCGGCGCGCTCATAGCGAAATTCGATTCCGGCGCTGGCCTCCAGCGCATCGCTGTAACGGCGCATCAGCAGAGCTTCGGCCTCGAATGCGTCGGCGTCATAATCGCGTTCCGTCTGGCGAACCGCTCGCAGGCCCAGTTCCAGGTCGGTGTCGCGGTCGAGGGCCGCAGGCCGCGTATAGCGCGCGTCCAGGGCAAAGCCCAACCCGCCCGAGCGCGCCGCGATCCCGTCCACCGACGCCTCCAGCCGCAGCCGATCCGCAGCGCCCAGCAGATTGCGATGCAGCCAGAACCCGCTGAGCTGCACGCCCGCCTCGGAATCGAATTCGATGCCGAACCCCAGACGTCGCGGCAAGGCCTCTTCGACGCGGGCTTCGATATCGACGGTGCCATCGGGGTTGGGATGGTCATTGGTGCGCAACACGACACTGGCAAAGGCCCCGGTCGTGCGCAGCCGCGTTTCGGCATCGGCGATGGCTTCGGGGTCATGCACCGCGCCCTCTGGCAGACCGGCGATCGCCACGATCCGGTCAGCGCGCGTGCGCTCTTGTCCCTGTGGCACCACCGCGCCAAACCGCAGCTGCGGCCCCGGCGCCAGCGCCAACCGCACGTCCAGCCGCTGCGCGTCGTGATTGGCGACCACCGCCTGCGAGGCCGTGTCCACATGTGGATGTCCCAGCGCGCGCCAGCCATCCAGCGCGGCGGCAAGCGCTGCGCGAATGACCGTGCTGCGCGCGGGTTGCCCGGTGGCGAACCCCTCGGGCAGGACCGTGCCCGGTGCGAGCGGCGCGATCTGCACCTGGCCAAAGGTGAACAGCGGACCAAGGTCAATATCGATGACGATCCGGTCAATGGTCGCGGGCACCGAAAGCGCCGACATATCCGCCGCCTCGCGCCCATCCACCAGAATGCGGATCGTCGGGGCGTAATGCCCCTGTTCATACAACAGACCGATCAACCGGCCATATTCGGCGCGCGCAGTGGGCATCAGGTCCAAAGGATCGGTGCGCCCGGCCTGTTGCGCCGCTATCAGCAGCGAACTGGCGCGCACTGTATCCATCAGCGTGTCCGAAGCGCCAGGAACCTCGATGTCGATGGCCTCCAGCGCCAGCAACGGCGCGGGGGCCAGCAGCGCCAGCGACACCAACCCGGCACGCAGACTGGCCCCGGGCGCTGGCCATGCCAGTCGCCCGACCGCGCCCGAAAGCGCCCGCCATGCGGCTTTTGCGCAGGTCAACGCGTGGCCCTCATCATGCTGCCTTCTTTTCGAATATGTCGCATACTCACCCGGCCGTCTCAACCACATATCGATGATTTGCGGCGCTCTGGCACGGATGGCGGCGAAAAGACGCCACCCGGGGCCAGCGTGCCGGGGTTCGACAACTCTTGACAGGCCGCGACCGAGCAGGCACTTCATCCCTGAACAAGTGAAAGACTTGGAATGGCCGACTCGACCGCCCCGAACATGCCGCAGGCGACGCTGATCCAGACGCAGCTCGATCCGGTGCGCACGCATTATGCGGTGATCCTGGCAATTGCCCTGTGCCATTTCATCAATGATGTCATGCAATCGGTGCTGTCAGCCAGCTATCCGCTGTTGCACGACGAATTTGGCCTGAGCTTTACGCAGATCGGGCTGATGTCGCTGGCCTTCATGGGCACGGCTTCTGTCCTGCAACCGCTGGTCGGCATCATCACCGACAAGCGCCCGTTTCCACAATCGTTGACGG
>JAGRMK010000432.1:0-2078 GCA_020441345.1 Paracoccaceae bacterium | reverse complement strand
GTGGGGTCGGCGGTCTTTCACCCTGAGGCCAGCCGCGTCGCCCGCGCCGCAGCCGGGCGCAGGTTCGGCACCGCGCAGTCGCTGTTCCAGGTCGGCGGCAATGCGGGGCACGCCGCCGGGCCCCTGTTGGCCGCGTTCATCGTCGTGCCGATGGGCCGTCCATCTGTCGCCTGGTTCGCCGTTCTGGCGATGCTCGGCATGACGATCCTGAGCCAGGTCGGGCGCTGGTATGCCAACCAGGAACGCAGAAAGCGCAAGACCGCGCCCGCAAAGGGCCATGGTCTGCCGCGCCGCCGCATCGTGATCACCATCGGATTGCTGGCGTTTCTGGTCTTCACCAAGAACGCCTATATGGCCAGCATCGGCGCCTTTTACACCTTCTTCCTGATCGAACGCTTCGCGCTGAGCACGCAGGATGCGCAGCTCATGCTGTTCCTGTTCCTCGCGGCCTCGGCAGCGGGCGTGATCATCGGCGGGCCGATTGGCGATCGCATCGGCACGCGCGCGGTGATCTGGGTGTCGATCCTGGGCGTGCTGCCGTTCACCCTGGCGCTGCCGCATCTCGACCTGTTCTGGACCGGCGTGACCACGGTGTTCATCGGCCTGATCCTGTCGTCGGCCTTTCCGGCGATCATCGTCTTTGCACAAGAGCTGGTGCCGGGGCGCGTCGGGCTGATTGCGGGCGTGTTCTTTGGCATGGCCTTCGGCATCGGCGGCATTGCCGCGGCGGGACTTGGTATCCTGGGTGATGCCTATGGTATCGAGTTCGTCTATCGGATCTGCGCGTTCCTGCCGGCGATGGGGATTCTGGCCGCGTTCCTGCCGCACCTGAACCGCGACCCGGCCTAGTCCGCCCGCGCCAGCCGTCGCAGCCAGCGCACGAACACCCGCGCCGCCGGCGACAGCGCACTCGGACGGGTGACGATGTAATACCCCAACCCCTCAGGGTCGCCTTCGTGCAACGAGACCAGTTGCCCGGACGCCAGATCGGGCTCAACCAGCGTCTTGGCCTGAATCGAAAGCCCCAACCCGGCACGCACTGCGCTGACCACCAGCCCGTTGTTGGCCATCTCGCGCGCGCCGATCTTGTCGAAATCGACACCGATCGCACGGCCCCAGACCCGCTGTTCGACCGAAGCGCCGGAAAAGAACCAGTCATGCGCCGACAGCCGCTGCAGATCCTGCACGCCACGCGCCTTGGTGAACCCCGGCGCAGCAACGACCGCAAAGGCGCTGAGCGCCAGCGGCTCGGCCTGTAGCCCCGACCACGCGCCCTTGCCAAAGCGGATTGCCACATCGACCCCGTCACGGCGCAGGTCCGTCAGGACAACGCCGGGCACCAGGCGCACCTCGATTTCGGGATGTTCAGCCCAGAACCGGCCCATGCGCGGCATCAGCCACGCCTCGGCAAAGGACGGGGTCAGCGCCACCACGACCGGCCGCAGGGTATTGCGGTCGCGCAGTTGGGTGACACCCTCGGCGATCCGTCCGAACCCCTCGGCCAGGGCCGCCGCCAGGTCATGACCAGCTTCAGTCAAGTGCATGCCCTGCCCCTCGCGCCGCGCAAGGGGTTCGCCAAACTCGGCCTCCAGCGCGCGCAGATGCTGCGACACGGCGGCATGCGTCACGTTCAACGCGCGCGCGGCGGACGACAGGCTTCCGTGCCGCGCCAAGGCATCGAAGGCCCGCAGGGATGCCAGGGAAGGGATGTCACGCCAGTCCATCCAATCTGCTAGCACAGCTTACATCACGAAAACCATACGAACTTTGTTTTCCTCACGTTTCATCGCATCAAGATGAAAATCAATCAAAGGAGAACCAACATGTTCGGCATCCTCAACTCTGCTCTGCGCATCGCGACCCTTTCAGAGCAGCGCAGCGACTGCGGGCAAAAAGCGGCTGACCGCGATCATGGCGCGGTTCACCACTCTGCGCCGCGCCCGACGACATCGCGGTTCCATTCCCGGTCAGCGGTCGAAGACTGGGCCAGCAAGTTTTGAGCGGCGACAGGCGGGTTTCCCCGGACCACCCGGAAACCCGCCACCTGCGCCGCCTGCCACCTGCCATTGTCGAACTTG
>JAGRMK010000431.1 GCA_020441345.1 Paracoccaceae bacterium | reverse complement strand
CGCTTGACCCCCGGCAGGGTCGCCAGGTGATCGGCCAGCGCGGCGGCATTGGCCTCGGACCGGTCATAGCGCAGTTCGAAAGAATAGATCCCGCGCTCGGCCAGCCAGCAATCGAAGGGGCTCGCGGTCATGCCCGTCGTCACCGCGAAATCATAGATCGCCTTGCGCAGCACCGGATCTTTCGCCGCGACATAACCCAGCGTCGCGTCGGAATGCCCGGACAGGATCTTTGTCACCGAATGGATGATGATATCCGCGCCATGCGCATAGGGCAGGAACCCGCGCGGCGTGGTAAAGGTGTTGTCGATCGCCAACAGGATTCCACGCGCGCGCGCCACGGCGGCGATGCCGTCGATATCGGCCACCCGCAGCGTCGGGTTCGACACGACTTCCAGCAGGATCATCTTTGTCTCGGGACGGATCGCGGCGGCAAAGGCCGCGGCATCGGTGGAGTCCGCCATCGAGGCCGCGATACCCAGCCGCGGCAAATCCTGCGACAACAATCTCAGCGAGCGGCCATAGAGCTGATCACCACCCAGAACGTGATCCCCCGCTTTCAGCACCCCCAGCAAGGCCGCCGTGACCGCCGCCATGCCCGAGCCGGTAACGATGCCGCCCTCGGCGCCTTCCAGCATGTCGATCTTCTGCGCCAACACGGTCGCATTGGGGTGCCCCTCACGCGCATAGGTAAAGCCCGGATTGCGCCCCTCGTATTGGCTGTCCAGCGTATCGGGGTCCGGCGACGCGTAGACCACCGAGGGCTGCAGGGGAGTGACGACCGGGCGCGAAGCGCTTTGCGGCCAAGGCGTGCGGCGGATGAGCGAAGGGGTCTTGGTCATGGGAAAACTCCGTTTCTTTCCCAGGGTCATGACATGCCCGATTGCCCCCCGCAAGACATGCTAAAACCCCCGGACGCGGCAGCATCCGGGGGTTGAAAAACCGGGACTCTCGGATCGGTCAGCCGCGACGGGCTTTCAGCGCGCTCCAGGCCCCCGACACGATCAGCGCGGCGACTGCCGCCTTCACCGCATCACCCAGCAGAAAGGGCACCATGCCGCGTGCCAGCGCTCCGCTCAGATCCAGCGGCGTCGCGGCGGTCAGCCACAGAACACCCGGAACATAGAGCAGCGCCGAGATCGCCGCGACGCCCGCGAAGGTGCCGATCAGGCCCCGCGCCAGGCCGCGTTCGGCCAGCAGGCCCGCGGCAAAGGCCAGCGCCACGAAGCCCCACAGGAATCCCGCCGTCGGGCCCGCGAGCCAGGCCAGACCAGCGCCACCACCGGCAAACACCGGCAGCCCCATCGCCCCCTCGACGAGATAGGCCAGCACCGCGCCCGCGCCCAGCCGCGATCCCGCCGTCAGCCCGACCAGCACGACCGCCAGAGTCTGCAGGGTCATCGGCACCGGCAGCATGGGCACACTGATTTGTGCCCCCAGCGCGATCATCACCGACCCGCCAAGCATGATCAACGCCTTGCCGAGCGCCGACTGACCGCCGATGGATGCCTGGACGAGGGTTTTCGAGTGGGCCATTGCTATCTCCCTGAGCTTGGGGCCGAATTGACAGGGGTTATTGACCGCGCCTTGGGCCACGTCAAGCGCCGCCGCGCGCCCCGCTGCCGTATTCACGTGCCAAGTTTGCAAAATCATCGACATGCAAATGTGGCGGGTTTGCAAAAATGACGCTCTGGCGAAATTCCGGTGCAAGCCGCCTGGGCGGCATTATCCGCCGCGCGCGGCGGCGGGCCGTCTTGCAACGGGCTGGCCCCGGTGGCAAGAGCGCGCCATGAGCGAACCGACACTCCCCCCCGAATCAACCCCCGCTGCGCGTGTTGCGCTGATCACCGGTGCGTCGCGCGGGCTTGGCGCGGCGCTGGCCGAGACCTTGGCCGCGCAAGGCTGGCACATCATCGCGATCGCCCGCACCACCGGCGCGCTGGAAGAGCTGGACGACCGGATCACCGCGGCCGGTGGCTCGGCCACATTGGTGCCGGTCGATGTGACCAATGACGACGCGATGCGCCAGATTTGCCTGTCGATCCATCAGCGCTGGGGCAAGGTCGATCTCTGGGCCCATACAGCGGTCCATGTGCCACCGCTTTCCCCGGCCGGCCATGTGGCCATCAAGGACTGGGACAAGACGCTGACGGTGACGCTGCGCGCGACCGGCACGCTGATCCCGATGATCGAGCCCCTGCTTCGCGCCAGCACGCAGGGCACGGCGCTGTTCTTCGACGACGCGGCATGGCACGCGGAAGCGGGCGGAGTACGCAAGTTCTTTGGTGCCTATGCCGCGGCCAAGGCAGGGCAGATCGCCCTCGCCCGCGCCTGGGCTGCCGAGAACGCGACATTGGGTGAAACCCGCGCCCCGCGCGTGTTGATCGAGACCCCGGCGCCAATGCCCACCGCGACCCGCGCCCGGTTCTTCCCCGGCGAAGATCGTGCCACCCTGTCACCCTGCGCGACCGAGGCGGCGCGCCTGCTGAAGCATCTCGGCTGAAGGCAGGAACGCGACGCCAGACGCAGAAAGCCGGGCAAAAGCCCGGCTTTTGCATTCTTTGCACGGGTTTTCCGTCAGCGCTCGCTGATATAGATGGTGGAGTTGCGCACCCGGCTACGATTGTAGGTGCCGACCCAGATGTCATACTGCCCCGACATCGGGTTGTTGAACCGGACCATCGGGTTCAGGTTTCCACCGCTGTCGTCATCGCAATACCACTGCGTGTTCGGCGAGTTGACCAGCAGCATCGTGTCGCCCGGCGCGTTGACGAAGATCGTCAACGGATAGCCCCCGGCCCGGTAGTGCAACCGGAAATCGGGCGCATTGGCGAACCAGCCGCCGCCCGGACATCCGCTGCTGCCCGAAAACCGATGATCGCCGCCCGCGCGAACGGTTCGCGAACGCGGATCGGGCAGAAACCCGGCGTTCAGCGTGACGGATCCGTAAGACGGACTGAGGCGCCAGTTCTGCGCCTGCGCAACCGTCGCCAAAAGGGCCGTTGCAACCGATGCCGCCAACGCCAGTCCAATAAATTTCTTCATGAAAGCCTCCGCATAGCTGAATTGACCCCGTTTCGACACGGACCGGGTGCCTTTAGGATCCGGTCCTGTTGCCTGTCGAGATGACGGTCATGCTGCCCCGGTTCCGGTGTTCTGTCCAGATTCATCGAACACGGTCAACTAAATGCGAACGGGTGAAACAAACCGTTTACCAAGAACCGCGCCGGCGGGAATTGCCCGGCACCCAGCGGATCGCTACCCTGAGGCGCACGGGCCAGCCGGCTTGCGCCGGGTTCGGTTGCGGTTTTGAAAGGGTAACATGCGCGCCATCGGGTTCTTTGCGTTCGCGACTCTGGCGACGGTCCTGCCGGCGCTGGTCGTCGCGTGGAACATGGGCGCAATGGCCCCTTTCTGGTTCCTGGCCGGTGACGCCTATCTCTATCTGGGCATCGGCGAGGCCTCGACCGGCCTGTCCATGAGCTTTGACGGGTTGCGCCCGACCAACGGGTTTCACCCGCTCTGGCAGGTCTGGGTCCGGCTGGCTACGGCTCTGGGCGGCGGACCGCTACCGGCGATGTGGCTGGTGTCATTTGGCGCAATCGTCCTGACCCTGGCCGGTGTGATGTTGCTGGGCCTGGCGATCCGGCGGTTCACCGGCTCCTGGGTGCTGGCGATGCTTGCCGTGCCGGGGGTCTATTACCTG
>JAGRMK010000430.1 GCA_020441345.1 Paracoccaceae bacterium | reverse complement strand
CCTGGGCGTCGCTGGCCGCAGACACCGCAGCGCCGGTGGCGCCCAGCGTACCGGTCAGCGTGGCGATGGTGCGGTTCCAGGTAACCGACGAGGCTTCGGTGACATAGATCGTGTCGCCGTCGCGGATCTGGAAATCGCGCGCCATGAACATGCCATTCGGCGCGGTCAGGTCGAGCACGTAGACGAACCGCTGGTCGCCTACCACGTCCTGACGGCCCAGCACGTTGCGCGCGATCTCGGCCGGTTCGTTGCGGAACACGAAGACGCCGGTCGGATCGGCGCGGGTGGCGTCCAGGCCGCCGACCTGGGCCAGGGCCTCGATCGCGGTCAGGGTCTGCGCGTCGAAGGTGATCAGCGCCTGCTCGCCGGTGGCGCCCAGCACGGTGAACCGGCGCTGGTCCTGCTCGACGTAAATGCGGTCGCCGCCGCGCAGCGCGATATCCAGTTCAGGGTGATCGAACAGATCATCCAGCCAGACCCGGTCGCTGATCGAACGGCGCGTGACGGTGATCATCGCGGTTTGCGTTGCGATGCTGACCCCCCCGGCGGCTGCCAGCATGGAGGTCAACCGGCGCGTCGGGCGCTCGATCGGATAGACGCCCTGGTTTGTGACCCGCCCGACAACCGAGACCGTCGCGCCGTCGCCACCGGTGCGGCTGACATAGACCTGCGGGTCCGGGGTCTGCTGGTCCAATTGCCGCGCGATGGCCGAGCGCAGGCCCTCGGGCGTCTGCCCCGAGGCCCGAACGCGGCCGGCAAAGGGCACGTAAATGAAGCCTTCGCTGTCAACCTGCAATTCCTGAAGCTGCGCGCCCCGGCTGTCGACGCTCGACAGCAGGCCTTCGGGCACGTTCTCGAAGACAGTGACCGATACCGTATCGCCCACCCGGATCGTATCGCCGCCGAGAAGCTGGGCGTTGCGGAGTGAATCAGAAAAGCCAAGGGCAAGCGGGACGTTGGCGGCGCGGTTCACGCGGTCGCCGACGGCAACGACATAGGCATCGCCTTCCCGCAGGATGGATCCCGCGAAGATCTCGTTCATGGATGGCCCAGGGCGGGGAATGCTGCATGCGCTTATGCCTGCAACAAACACGCCGAGCGCCAACACGCTGGCGCGGCGAAAAGGTCTGACGGACACTGCTCGGGCTCCTTTATGGAACTGCCTCTGATTATTTTTCGTCAAGTATAGACAGATGCGCGATATTTTCCAAGTCTGGATGTCAAGACCGCTCAGGGAACAATGCGCAGGTGTTGCCGTGGTGCCGCCCGGCCCGTCATCAGGGCGCTGTAGGGGTCGTCGGGCGAGAGCAGAAGATCCACCACCTGGCGCAGCAATTGCCGCCGACCGGGGGCCGAATAGAACCCGCCAGGCAGTTGCGAGGTTTCCAGAAGGAAGCGGCGATAGTCCCTATACGCGCGCAGATCGGGGCGCATGGGCGCGGCGAAAAACTCGGCCAAAGGCTGGGTCGAGACGAATTCGGGCTTGTCATAGACCGCCGCGCCGAACACCCGCAGCGGCATGCCACGCCACAGAACCTGCTGCGCGGCCGTGGAATTCACCGTCACCGCCGAACGGGCGTGGTTCAGCAGGCCGGCCAGCTTGCCACCGCGAATGAAATGCACGCGGTCGCCCACGCCGTATTCTGCGCAAAGCCGCTTGATATCGGCCTTGAGCCGGGTGCGCCCGTCTTCCAGCGGATGCGCCTTGAACACCAGATGATGATGTGGCGGCGCCCCTTCGGCAAAGCCCTTGATCGCGCAATCGAGGAATTCGGTCATCGTGCTGAAGGGGCTGTGTTGCTGGAAACTGCTGTCGTGTTCCAGTTGCAGCAACGCCAGATGATAAGGAAAGCCGCCAGTGCGCACTCGCCATGTGGCCACGCGCCGTTCGACGGCCAGAAAAGGCATCGATACCAAGCGTTTGAGATACAACAGGAATTCGGCGCGCACATCGAGCGCGCGATGGGGCCGGAACCCGCGATAGCTGCGGTTGGCCAGCAAGATCCAGGCGTGATAGGCGAAGCCGTAGAACACGTGCTGACGCATGTCGCCCCAATGCGCCGGCGCGTCGATCAGGTCGATTTCCTGCGAATCGAGCGATTTCTGCATGTCCGACACGCTCAGGTCCATCAGGCGGGAATGCCCGTTGGCTCCGCCTCGCTCATAAGTGACCCACCAGGGGCGCAGATAGCCTTCCTCGAAGACATGCACCGTGATGCCGCGCGCCCGGGCGCGGGTGATCGCCGCGGCGTGGATGAAGCGCGTATCGCCATACAGCACGAGATCGGTGATCTGCAGCCGGTCGAACAGCGCCTCGACTTCGGTGGGCCAGGCCGTCTGATCGGCGGTGAAGGGGATGAATCCGGTGCGCCCCCAATAGGCCTGGTCCCCGCGGTTGAAACCGACGCGCCAGACCTCGGCCCCGGTGCGGCGCAGCATCGCGCCGAGTTGCCGGAAAAACGGACCATGCGGCCCCTGCAGGAACAAGAATCGTCGATCATCGCCCGAAGTTCGGATCATGCCCAGTCACCGTTACTGCCCTTGGGGTGTTCCCCTTTTACAAAAAGGATGCCAGAGAATGATTCGGTTATAAACCCCGCTGGTGGTCAAATCGTGACCATGCCGGGGCAGCAGACGGAGACAGCACGCATGTTCACGGGCATCATCACCGATATCGGCCGCATCCTGGCGCTGGAAGAGCGCGGCGACCTGCGGGCGCGGATCGCCACCGGCTATGATGTGGAGGGGGTCGACATCGGTGCCTCGATCGCCTGCGACGGGGTCTGCCTGACGGTGGTGGCGCTGGGCCGCAAGCCGGAAAACTGGTTCGATGTCGATATCTCGGCTGAATCGGTGTCGAAGACCAATATCGGCGGCTGGGCGCCGGGCAAACGCATCAACCTTGAACGCGCGCTGAAGGTCGGTGACGAGCTGGGCGGTCATATCGTGTCAGGCCATGTCGATGGCGTCGCCGAGATCGTCGCGGTGCGCAACGAGGGGGATAGTACCCGCCTGACGTTCCGCGCACCCGAGGGGCTGGCACGGTTCATCGCCCCCAAAGGGTCGGTGGCGTTGAACGGCACGTCCCTGACGGTGAACGAGGTCGACGGGGCGATGTTCGGCGTGAACCTGATCCCGCATACCCAGGAGGTGACGACCTGGGGCGAGGCGCAGGTGGGCGACCGTGTGAACCTGGAGATCGACACGCTGGCGCGCTACGTGGCGCG
>JAGRMK010000429.1 GCA_020441345.1 Paracoccaceae bacterium | reverse complement strand
GCCGGGTGAAAGGTGCCCGCGCCGACCTCCATGTCATAGGGTTGCAGGATCGCGCAGCCCCTTGCGGCCCAATAGGATTGCAGGCGCAGGATGATTTCCTGAAAACTGCGGGGTTTTTCGGCGCTGGTCGGCATGGGAACCTCGGGAAATCGCGGGGACGGAGCGGGCGTTGAGGTCTCAATAGGCAAGCCCATGGGCGCGGTCAACGTCGCCACCGTGCCCCGCAAGCGGCGCGCAACACAAAAAAGCGCCCTGAACCCGGTTGAAAGGTCTGACCTAACTGTTTTTTTATCAGCAAAGCCCGTGTGACCCTGATACGGTCTGCGAGGGAATCAAGAGATCAACAATTTGTGGGACGACCGTGACCGATCGTATAGTAAAACCCTTATTCGCCGCCCTGCTCTTCCTCCTTCTGGCGCCGGTTGCGGCGTTGGCCCAAGTGTCGCACTGGGTTCAGATAGAGGCTCATGCAACCCTGCGCACCGCCGAGGACTTTGCCAAACGCTATGAGGAGCGCATCGGCAACATCGCGGGCTTTCGCATCGCCGGAGGCTGGTATGGCCTGGCCGTTGGCCCCTTCGCCACTCCGGAAGACGCCGAGATCCGCCGCGCGCAATTGCTGGCGGCGCGGGAAATCCGCGACGACGCCTATGTCACCGACAATTCGATCTATGGCCAGCAGTTCTGGCCCGTCGGCGGGCAAGCGGCGACCCAGGAGCCGGTGACCGTGGAACCCGCGGCGGATCCCGTTGCACAGGCCGATGTCGCCGCGCCCGACACGGCACCCGATACCACCGTTGCCCCCGCAGCCGACGAGCCGCCCGTGGTTGCCGATCAGCAAGTAGCCACGCAGCAGCCTGAGCCGGTCGTCGTGCCTGAGCCGGTGGTCGAGGAAACCATCAACGACGCGCGCAACGCCGAATACCAGATGACCCGCGACGAGAGGGCGGCGATTCAGGTCGCGCTGCAATGGTTCGGCTTTTACCGCTCGGGGATCGACGCGCAGTTCGGGCCGGGAACCCGTGCCGCAATCCAGAACTGGCAGGCGGAAAACGGATTTGAGCCCTGGGGCTTTCTGACCACGGCGCAGCGCCGGCAATTGCTGGGCGATTACGAGGCTGCCGTTGCCCGTTATGCCTTTGCCCCGTTCCGCGACGAAGCCGCCGGGATCGAGATCACTCTGCCGCTTGGCATGATGGCCTTTGATCGCCACGAGGCACCGTTCGCGCATTTCAACGAGACCAACGACTCGGGGATGCGGGCGTTGCTGCTCAGCCAGGAAGGATCGCAGACCACGCTGTTTGGCCTCTACGAGATCCTGCAAACGCTGGAAATCATCCCACTGGATGGCGAACGTGATCGTGGCCGGGACCGGTTTGTCATTACCGGACGCAGCGCCACGCAACGCGCCCATGTCGAGGCCCGTCTGCAAGGCGGCCAGATCAAGGGCTGGGCGCTGTTCTGGGATCCCTCGGCTGATGCCGATGCCGAGTTGATCATCTCGACGATGCGCGACAGCTTCCGCATGATCGACGGCGTTCTGCCCTCGAGCATGGGCGCCACGGCTTCGACGGTGGCCCGCCGCGATCTGATCTCGGGGCTTGAGGTGCGCCGTCCCGACCGGTCGCGCACCGGGTTCTTCGTCGATGCCGTCGGCACCGTCGTGACCTCGGCCGAGGCCGTCCAGATGTGCGACCGCGTGACCATCGACGAGGCCTATACCGCCACGGTGCGGGCGGTCGATGACGATCTGGGCATTGCTGTCTTGTCGCCGCAAGATCCCCTTGTGCCTTTGGCCTTCGCGCAATTCGCCTCGGCACCGCCTCGTGTGGGGTCGGACATCCGGGTCTCTGGCTTCAGCTATCAGGACACGCTGACCCGTCCGATCATCACCTTCGGCCAGCTCAGCGATCTGCAAGGGTTGGACGGTGAACCCGAGCTGCGCCGCCTGACGGTCACCGCCCAGGAGGGCGATTCGGGTGGTCCCGTGTTCGACAGCAGCGGCAGCGTCATCGGCATGCTGTTGCCGCGCCCCGAAACCCCCGGCCGGATGTTGCCCGAGGACGTGAACTTTGCCGTGTCGTCGAACGCGATCCTGACGACGTTGCAGGGCGCCGGGCTGACCGGCACGCAGAGCCGTGTCGCGATCCCGATGTCGGCGGAAATCCTGACCCGGGTATCGGCGGATCTGACGGTTCTGGTCTCGTGCTGGAACTGATCTGGCGCTGATCTGGCGCTGATCTGGCATCGAGCCTTCTCTTCGGGCGGTCCCTGGCGGGGCCGCCCGTTTTCATGGATCAGCCGCGCTCGACACGGACAGCAAAGCACGTGTTGCTGGCCGACCGGATGTGCAGGAACGCCACGTCGCAGCGCCGCAGCAAGGTTTCGCTGGTTTCGACAATCTGATGCGTCGGCACCACCGCCCCCGTGCCATACAGGATCCGTTCGTCGTGACTGTATCCACGCAGGATATAGGCCGGGGCATACATGGTGTCAGGAAGGCGGAAACTGGGCCGTGCTCCGGGGGTCTCTTCGGCACCGAGAAAAATCGGGCCGGTTTCGGTATAAGGGTTCAGCCCGGCAAAGGGCCGGTGCGCGACGATCAGATAGGGTGCGCCGCGGGGCACCATCGTCAGCGAATGACGGCACGGGATGCCATCGCCGTCGGACGCCCGACGCTCGGGCGGCAAGCCATTGGCATCAAGCCCCCCTGC
This sequence comes from Paracoccaceae bacterium, assembly GCA_020441345.1. Classification (GTDB taxonomy): domain Bacteria; phylum Pseudomonadota; class Alphaproteobacteria; order Rhodobacterales; family Rhodobacteraceae; genus Pararhodobacter. The sequence continues at coordinate 2,923 of JAGRMK010000429.1, read as the reverse complement.
CCGGTAATGGGCGGCGATGGCGTCGGGAATCGGCAGAAAAACGGGGCGCATGGCAGGGTTCCTTGCGGGGTTGCGGTCGCCTTATCCTGCCGTTCCGGACCTGTTGAAACGACCCGAATGCTGCGCAATCAGCCGCGCCAGAACCGCGGTAACAGGATGACTATGACCGCGACCATCTCCAGCCGCCCCATCAGCATTGCGACGATCATCAACCATTTCGCCTCGACCGGGAAAGCATTCATCGCGCCGGTCGGGCCGACCTCGGCGCCGAACGCCGGGCCGATGTTGCAGATCGCCGTCCAGGCAGCGGTAAAGGCGGTGCGCATTTCCAGCCCGGTCAGCGACAACAGGATCGTCAGCACGCCAAAGCCCAGCACGAAAGCGGTGAACATCACCACCACCGACACCACGACATCATTGTCCAGCCGTCGCCCGTCCAGATGCAGCGGAATGACCCGGTTCGGCGAAACCAGTTGCCTGAGCTGCGCCTTGATTGCCTCGAACAGGACCAGAAAGCGGAACACCTTGAGCGAACACCCGGTTGAGGCGGTGCAGGCGCCGATGAACCCGGCGACGATGAACACCAGGATCGGGAAATCGCCCCAGGCGCCGATCTCGGCGCTGCCATAGCCGGTGCCGGAAAACAGCGACACGACGTTGAACCCGGCCTCGCGGATGATCGGTTCGATCGCGTCGTCGCTGTGCAGGATGCGATACCCGGCGACCAGACCGATCGCATAGAGCGTCCAGCGAAAATAGGCGCGCACCTGGATGTCCCGAAACAGGGGCTGAACCGACCCGTTGATCATCTGCACGTAGCGGATGAACGGCAGGCCAGCGAGCCACATGAAAATCATCGCAATCCAGTGCAGGCTGGGGCCGTAATCGGCGAACGACCCGTCGCGTGTCGAAAACCCGCCAGTGGACAGCGTCGTCAACGCGTGGTTGATCGCATCGAACGCGCTCATCCCCGCCGCCAGATAAGCCAGCGCGCAAAGGATCGTCAGCCCGGCATAGATCTGGAGCAACATCCAGCTGATATCGGCGGCGCGGGGCAGCACCTTGCCCATCGTGTCGAAGCCTTCGGAGCGGAAATGCTGCATCCCGCCGACCTTCATCACTGGCAGAAAGATCAGCGCAACGATCACGATTCCCAGCCCGCCCAACCATTGCAGGATAGACCGCCAAAGCAGCATTCCCGACGGCAGGTCATCCAGCCCTTCGAGGATCGTCGCCCCGGTGGTGGTCATCCCAGACATCGATTCAAAGATCGCGTCGGTCCAGTTGACGTGCCCCAGCCCCATCTCCAGCGGGATCGCGCCAAAGAACGGCAGGACCATCCACGTCAGGGTGGTCATCAGAAACGATTGTCGCAGCGTCAGCGCCGCGCCCAACCCGTTCGATGTCGCCAAAATAAGGGTGGCCCCTGACAGGGTGGTGACAAAGGATGACAGCAAGAACACCCGCCAGTCGTCACTACCGACCGCCAGATCGACGGCAAGTGGCACCAGCATGATGGTGCCAAGCGCCACCAGAAGCCAGCCGATGATATTGGCAACGGGTCTTGGATCGATCATGCGAAACCCTTGGCTGCGGCGCGGCATGGTGTCAAGCACCCGCGCGGGACGGGATCAGACGGCATCAAAGACATGACACGCGGCGACCAGCCGCAGGGCGTCCTCGCCGCGGCACAATTCACTGCCGGGTGTCATCACGGCGGCGGCGGCGGCGGCGGTGCCGCGCCGCAGGGCCTCGGGCAGGCCCTGACCCTGGGCAAGGGCCAGGGCAAAGACGCCGGTGAAGCTGTCTCCGGCGCCGATCTTGCTTTGCACCGCGACTCTCGGCGGCGCGCAATGCAGGCGTAGATCGCGGGTCGCCAGAACCGAGCCCTCGGCACCCCGCGCCAGGATCACGACCTCGGCCACACCGCGCACCACCAGATCCTGTGCGAAATCGAGGCTGTCGGCGACCCCGCGCAGCGGTTGCCCGGCTAGCGATTCGGATTCGACGTGGTCCATTCGCAAGACGTGCGGCGTGGCTCCGGCTTCGGGTTGACGCACCAACAGATCCAGTGACGCGCCCGAGGTATCCACGATCACCCGCGCGCCCGGCAGGCCGCGCACCAGATCGGTGGGGAACGAGGCCCGAATGCCGGGCGGTTGGCTTCCAGACAACACCACCACCGCGCCCGCCCCCATGCGCCGAACGTCATCGGCAAGCCGCGCCAGCAGTTCGACGACCTGCGCAGCGGTCCACAACGGACCGGGCATCACAAAGCGATACTGCTCGCCGCTGCTCTGATCGGTCACAGACAGCGACTGACGCGTCTCACCGGGCAGCGAGAACACCGACAAGATCACGCCGGTGCGATCCAGCAACTGCTGGATGCGCCCGCCCGTCAGCCCGCCCAGCGCCGCTACCGCGCGTGCCTGTCCACCCAGCGCGGCGGCGGCGCGCGCGGCGTTGATCCCGCCGCCGCCGGGCTCTGCAACCGGTTCGCTGAGCCGCAGCTTGGGCCCGGCGATCACCGCGCCGGTCTCGGCACTCAGGTCCAATGACGGATTGAGCGTAATCGTCAGGATGTCTGTCATCGCGGCCCCGGTGATCGGCACAGGTGAAGAGCGCCGGAATCCGGCTTAGGCGCAACCTACAAGGCAAAACGCGCCCCCGAAAGGGCGCGCGTGCAGTTCCTTCGTGCCGACCGGGGTGTCAGACGCTGATCAGCCAACGTGGATCAGGGTCGAGAACATCCGGGGATCAAGGCTCTGGGCGTCGAACGCCGGGCCGCGCGTCAACACGCTGACGGCGTCATGACTGTGCAGGCTTTCCTGCTGCCTGGCCACGATCCGGAAATCCCCGCCTCCCCGATCGCCCTCCCACCCCTCACCGACCCCCCCCCCCGCACCCCCCCCCAACCCCCCCC
>JAGRMK010000428.1 GCA_020441345.1 Paracoccaceae bacterium | reverse complement strand
AGGGGGGCGTGCCCCCCTTTGGCGCAGGGAGCGCGAGGGGGCGCGCAGCCCCCTCGCTCCGTCACCCCGTCACCGGCAACGCCGGTTGACCTCGCGCCGCGCCAGTCCGGTCTCCACCAGCAGGCAGCGATCGCGCGCCTCGTAATAATAGCCGCGCGCATACCACGTCACGGCCTCGTCGATATCGCCATCCGACACCAGCCAGGCCCCGCGCAGATAGCGCCCGGCATAGCGCAGGTTCACCTCAGGGTTCAGCAAATCGGCATTGCGCCCCTCGAAGCCCATCGTCCGGGCGGTCTGCGGCAGGATCTGCATCAGACCCCAATAGGGCCCGTTGCGGGCATCGGCACGGTAATCGCTCTCGCGCTGGATGACCCGATGCAGCAGCGCCTCGGGGATATCGAGGTCACGCGCGGCCTGCTGGATATGGCGGCGCATCTCGGGGGTTTCGCCCGGATACAGATCCGATGACACAGCGCGCGCCACGGGCGCCCTATCGGCGCCCCCGCCACAAGCCGCCAACATCGATACCCCGGCTATCGCCGCCCATTGCACTATCCGCATCATGGCCCCCGCTGTTTGCCCCGCCTTGGCCCGGCTGGGTCGATCACCCCGATTTCATCGAGGATTGCCTCGATCCCCGCAATCCCCCCGGCTTGCTGATGCGCGGCTTTCAGCGCATCGAACCGCACGCGCAACGCGTCCTTCTCGGCGCCCTTGCAATCGTTCCACGGGCGCCCCTGCAAGCCCATGACCAGCACGTAGTAGCCGATGAAATGCGGCCGTTCGCCCGCCGTCAGCAAGGCCGCATAGGCTCGGTCCGCGCCCAGCGCCCGCAGTTGTTCCGCGCTGGCGATCTCGGCGCGCGCAAAGGCCGCCTCCATTGCGGGGCCAAGGTTGCGGATGCTGGAAATTGGCGTTGTCATGTCGCCAGACTGGATCTGGACCCAGGGTTTGGCAAGAGGCCATGCGCAGGATCGGCACCGTATCAATGCGCCAGGCCCCTTCTCGCTGCGACCGCCCAGTCGGGCACAGATCACCGCACCTGAATGTCTTACATTTCTATATTACAATGCCTTGCCGCTGATTGCAGGGCAATCCTGTCGTGACCGTCTCTGCCATCTTCCGCCATGGATGGGTGCGCCTCAATTGCCTGACATTAATCAGATCAAAGGCAAGCCAGCCCGCCTATTGATATGACATTAAAAGATCTGGCATTCAACGCACCGGATGTCTCTTGCCGTCCCCATCCTCTCCGGCCTAAGCCTGTTCAGCAAAGGAGACCCCCATGGACCTTCCCTTCGACGGTGCGATTTCCGACTTTTACCGGCACGATGCGCCGAAACCGATCCGCGAGGCGATCGAAGACGGAGCCAAGCGCGATATCCTCGATCCCAGCTATCCCTATGACCGCTGGATGAAGAAATCCGACTACGAGGACCGCATGAAGGGGTTGCAGGTCGAACTGGTCAAGTTCCAGCGCTGGATCGAGGCCAGTGGCCAGCGCATCGTGGTGGTGTTCGAAGGGCGCGATACCGCGGGCAAATCGGGCGCGATCAAGCGTGTCTCGGAAAACATGAACCCGCGTGGCGCGCATGTCGTGGCCCTGCCAAAGCCGACCGAGCGCGAACGCAGCCAGTGGTATTTTCAGCGTTACATCGCGCATCTTCCCGCGGCGGGCGAGATCGCCCTGATGGACCGCAGCTGGTATAACCGCGCCGTTGTCGAGCACGTCTTCGGCTTTTGCACGCCCGACCAGCGCGCGCATTTCCTTGACCAGTTGCCGGGCTTCGAACAGGCGTTGATCGACGACGGCATTGCCCTGGTCAAGCTGTGGTTCAACGTCGGCCGCGCCGAGCAGTTGCGCCGCATGCTGGCCCGCGAAAGCCACCCGTTGAAGCAGTGGAAACTGTCCTCGATCGACGTGAAGGGTCTGGGCAAATGGGATGCCTATACCGACGCGATCCAAACCCTGTTCGAACGGTCGGATTTCAGCTATGCGCCCTGGACGGTGATCCGGGGCGACGACAAATACCGTGCGCGGATCGGCGCCGTGCAGCGCCTGCTCTCGGGGTTCGCGTATGACCGAAAGGATGTCGATGCTCTGGGCGATCCGGACCCTCTGATCACCGGCGGCGTGGGGCTCTGGCCGAGAGGCTGACAAGCGGCGCGCACAGCGCCTTGGGCACCGCCCCGGCCGACGCCCAGACCAGCGGCCCCAGGCCGGCCAGCGCCGCGCCGGTCGCGTGGTCCCCCTGCACCAGCGCAAGGTTGCCCACCGCCAGCGGCCCCAGCGCGCGCATGACCAGATGCGCCGAGGCCGCGGCTCCCGGTGCCGGTTTCCACAAAACCCCGTGTTCGGCCCCCGCGATCAGCACCGCGACAAGCCCCGCCAGCGGCGCATCCGCCGCGCTGAGCAGGATCATCGGCCCCGCTTCGGCCAGCACCGGCTCGGCGGGCGTGTCCTGCGTGCGGTCATCGAAGCCTTCGACCGCGCGCAGGGCGCGCGCCGTGTCGCACAGCCCCTCCCATGCGGCCCACAGCGCCTCGCGATCAACTCCCTGCCCTTGTCCCAACCCGAGCAGCGCGCGGTCCAGATCGGCACTCTCGGCGCAAACGATGCGCCCCATGCGATCGCCATCGAACCGCCGCACCGGCAGCAGGCGTTGCCCCAAAGGCGCGCGCCAGCGCCCTTGCGAGAACTGCACGAACAGCCGTTCGTTGAGCTCCGCAAGGAACAGCGCGTCCATCATGCGCGGGGCTTTCCGGTTACTGACGGCAGCTTGCGGTCAGGGCGTTGTATTGTTCGATGATCCAGTTCGGCGCATCCTCGGGCAGGGTTTCGATCAGCGAGGCCTGCACCCGCGCGAACAACGCCACCGACCGGCTGTTGTCGACCATCGGCACATTGCCGACCGGCACCGCGCGCTGAAACACCAGAAGCGCCACGGCCACCAGCAGAATGCCGCGCAGCACGCCAAAGAAGAACCCCAGCCCCTGATCGATCCCGCCCAGCGCCGAATTGCGGATCAGGCTGGAAAACAGCGGCGTGAAGAGCGCCACGATCATCAGCGTCACCGCAAAGACCGCGGCGAACGCGGCAATGATCGTCAATTCGCAGCTTTCGCCCAGAATCCGGTCCAGATAGGGGATCTCTGCGACCCAGTGGTCAATCTGCGGGGCGATGACCGCCGCGACAATCGCCGCCACCACCCAGCCGGCGATGGCCAACAACTCGCGGATCAATCCGCGCGAATAGGCCAGAATCGCTGACACGATGATCACCAGGGCAATCGCGCCGTCGACCAGGGTAAAGGACTCCATCAATCCGCTCCTCAGGCGTCAACCCGCGCCAAATACTTCGCCGACAAATCCCGTCAGATCGCGCATCTCGCGCAAGGTGACGCCTGCCGCCTGCCCGGGCTTTCCCCCGGCGGGCAACATGGCGCTGGTGAAACCAAGTTTTTGCGCCTCTTTCAACCTGTTTTCTGACTGGCTGACCGGACGCAGGGCGCCAGAGAGCGATATTTCCCCGAAAACAACGGTATCGGCGGGCACCGCGATGTCTTCGCGCGCGCTCAACAGCGCCGCCGCCACGGCCAGATCGGCGGCGGGTTCATGCACCCGCATCCCGCCCGCGACATTCAGAAACACATCCAGCCCGGTAAAGGGAATGCCGCAGCGCGCCTCCAGAACCGCCAGGATTGTCGACAATCGCCCGCTGTCCAGCCCGACCACGGTGCGCCGCGGCATCGACAGCGGCGAGGCCGAAACAAGCGCCTGGATCTCGGTCAACATTGGCCGCGTGCCCTCGATCCCGGCGAA
>JAGRMK010000427.1:221-2580 GCA_020441345.1 Paracoccaceae bacterium | reverse complement strand
TCCATCTGGTTCAGATAGGGCAGCGAGACACCCAGCCGCGCCGCAAATTCCTTTTGCGTCAACTGCAGGCGCGTGCGGATTTCGCGCAGCTTCGCCCCGGCATAGAGTTTCTGATTGGCCATTGGTGCCCCTGACACGATCGCTGACTTTGCAATACTGCAACGCTAGCTTTGCAAAGCAGTCTTGCCAAGTGCCCGGTTCAGACGCTCAACCCAAGCCGCCGGTTGCGGCGGATCACGATTCCGATCGACAGGAACGACCCGGTCAGCGACAGGGCCATGATTGCGATCAACGGCCAGGCGCCGGTTTCCGGTGTCAGCATCGCGCCCGCCAGCGCCGACAACGCCGCTCCGCCGCCGATCATGATCGCGCCACCCAGCCCCGACGCGGTGCCCGCCAGATGCGGGCGCACCGAAAGCATGCCTGCGTTCGAGTTCGGCAGCAGCAGTCCGTTTCCGGTACCCACCAGCAGAAACGGGGCAAAGAACCCCAGCGCACCGCCCAGCCCGGTGAGAACAGCCATGGTTTGCAGCGACAATCCGGCGGCCATCGTGATATTGCCCATGACGATCATCCTGATCGTGCCGACCCGCACCGAAAAGCGCCCGGACAGGAAGTTCCCCAGCCCGTAACCGGCGCCGGTCACACCGAAATACAGACCCAGTTCGCTGGGGCTGAGGCCGTAGATCTCCGATCCGACAAAGGGCGCTCCGCCAAGATAGGCAAAGAACGTCCCCGACGCGAAGGCGGTCGTCAGCACATAGCCCCAGAATCGCGGCGATGTCAGCAGCGCCGGATATTCGCGGACCTGCGCCTTGAAACTTGTGGGCCGGTTGACGGTGGTCTCGCCCAGATCTGCCCAGGTCAGCGCCCAGACCAGAAGGCCAAGCACCAGCAAGACCCCAAAGCTGGCTTTCCAGCCGAACATTTCGTCCAGCAGTCCGCCTACCACCGGGCCCAGCATGGGCACAATGGACATGCCCAGCGTGACATAAGCGATCATCGAGGCGGCGCGCGCCTCGTCGACCATGTCGCGCACGATGGCGCGGCTGAGCGCCATCGCGGTCGCAATCGCCGCCTGCAACATGCGGAACACCAGGAAAATCTCGGCGGTCGGGGCCAGCAGGGTGCCGATGCTGGCGACCACGAAGACCCCCATCGACACCAACAGGATTCGGCGCCTGCCGAAGCGGTCGGAAATCGGCCCGATGATCAATTGCAAGAGCGCGCTGAAGCCCAGATACGCCGAGATCGACAACTGCAACAAAGCGTAGTCGGCATCGAAATAGGCCGCCATGTTTGGCAGTGACGGCAGGAAAACATTCATCGACAGCGCGGAAATCCCCGAGATCAGGATCAGGGTTGCGATGTGCGGGGGCTTGGTTCGATCAAGGAACTGCGATGAGGATTTATTCATTACACAAGTGTAGTGACGCGCGCCGGGAGTGTCCAGCGCCAACGCGCGGCACGGGACGGATCATAGGGGGGCGGATCAGGTGGGGCGATAAAACACGAACCCCGCGCCGACCGCAATCAAGGCGAACCCGACCAGGTGGTTCCAGGTCAAGGGCTCGCGCAGATACCAGACCGAAAACACGGCGAAGACCGAAAGGGTGATGACCTCTTGAATGGTTTTCAGTTCGGCCGCCGAGAAGGTGCCATGCCCGATCCGGTTCGCGGGAACCTGGAGAACATACTCGAAAAACGCGATCCCCCAACTGACAAGGATCACGACGATCAGCGGCGCAGAGCGGAAAGTGAGATGCCCGTACCAGGCAAAGGTCATGAACACGTTCGAGGCAATCAGCAAGGCGATGGTGATCGCGGGCACGGGCAGGGACATGGCAGGACTCGCTGGGGTTTCCTGCGCTATAGGCGCGAACCGGGCTTCGGGAAAGGCGGATGAATTTGCTGATTTGCAATTAGCATTGGCGTTCTGGCAACTGCTTTGCAAATATCCTTGTTTTCTCTTCCCCTTCACCCGCCTTGGCCGTAGATTGCGCCGATATCCGAGGAGGGGCCCCGATGAAGGACATTCTGCACGAGCTGGAAAGCCGCCGCGAAACCGCGCGCAAGGGCGGCGGTCAGCGCCGCATCGACGCGCAGCACGCCAAAGGCAAGCTGACGGCGCGCGAGCGGATCGAATTGTTGCTCGACGAAGGTTCGTTCGAGGAATTCGACATGTTCGTCGCCCATCGCTGCACCGATTTCGGCATGGAGCAGGACCGCCCGTCTGGTGACGGGGTGGTGACGGGCTGGGGCACGGTCAATGGTCGCATGGTCTATGTGTTCAGCCAGGATTTCACCGTCTTTGGCGGCTCTCTGTCGGAAACACACGCGCAGAAGATCTGCAAGATCA
>JAGRMK010000427.1:0-154 GCA_020441345.1 Paracoccaceae bacterium | reverse complement strand
GCGCGCATCCAGGAAGGCGTGGCCAGCCTTGCGGGCTACGCCGACGTGTTCCAGCGCAATATCATGGCGTCGGGCGTGGTGCCGCAGATCAGCGTGATCATGGGCCCCTGCGCGGGGGGCGCGGTCTATAGCCCCGCGATGACCGACTTCATCT
>JAGRMK010000426.1:3932-5771 GCA_020441345.1 Paracoccaceae bacterium | reverse complement strand
GCACGGCGGGGATGTTCTGCGACCGTGCCAGCGCCTCGGTCAGAGTCATGAAACCCAGGAAATCGTTGGTGTAATTGCGCGGCGTCCAGGGGCCGGACCCCGGGACATCCAGAGTCAGGGGCGCGTCCTCGACCAGGTCATAAGGCTCATAGCCCATATCCATCGCCAACGCATAGACGAAGGGTTTGAACGCGGATCCGGTCTGGCGACGCGCCTGCGTGGCGCGGTTGAACCCGCCCGGAACATAGCGCCGCCCACCGACCATGCCGCGCACCGCGCCATCCGCGGACATCACCAGGATTCCGGCCTCGGCCTCGGATCCATTGCGAACGCGGGTGGCAAAGACATGCGCCAGAGCCTCTTCGGCAGCGTGTTGAATGCGTTGGTCCAGCGTCGTCTGGATCACCACATCCTCGGTCGTATCGCGGGTCAGCCAGGCGGGGCCGCTTTGCATCACCCAATCGGCAAAGAACCCGCCGGTTGGGGTTTCGGCGGCTTCATGCAGGGTCGCCGGAGCAGCGCGGGCCTGTGCCAGTTCGGCGTCGTTCAGGTAGCCTTGCTCACCCATCAGGCCCAGCACCACGTTGGCGCGTTCCTGTGCGCGTTCCAGATTGCGGGTCGGGGCGTAATAGGACGGCGCGACCAGCAGCCCGGCCAACATCGCCGCTTCTTGCGGTGTGACCGCGGCGGCGGAATGGCCGAAATAGCGCTGCGCGGCGGCCTCGAACCCACGCGACCCGGCCCCCAGGAAAGCCCGGTTAATATAGATTGACAGGATTTCGTTCTTGGTGAACCGCAGCTCCAGCGCGAAGGCATAGGGCAATTCCTGGATCTTGCGCCAGAGCGTGCCTTCGCGGCAGTCCGCCTCGTAATCGGCTTCGGAATCCCAGATGTCGGGGTCGAAGGCGCGGCCAAGACAAAGCAGTTTCGCAACCTGCTGGGTGATCGTCGAGCCGCCCGCGCCGCTGAACGGCCCGCGCCCCGCCGCCATGTTCGACCGAATCGCCCCGGCAATGCCGCGCGGGCTGACGCCCATATGCCAGTAGAACCGGCGATCCTCGGTGGCGACGATCGCATTGCGCAGATGGGGCGAAACAGATTCGGCGGTGGTAAACCCGCCAAAGCTTTCTCCGCGCCAGGCAAAAACCTCGCCATCGGCGTCTAGCATCGTCACCGATCCGCGCGCCCGCCCGTCCAGCATGTCGGTCAGGTCGGCGGGCATGGTCGTATAGAAATAGAACGTGGCCCCGGCCATCACCAGGGCGACAACCACCGAAACGCGCCAGAACACCCCCCAGACGACCCGCCAGATCAAACGAAACAGACCGCCAAAGAACCGCGTCAGGAAATTCCCCTTTCTGGCCGGTTTCCTGCGTCGTGGTGGCGGACGTTTTCCACCGCCGCCGCCGCTTCCGCCGCCATTGCCTCGCGCGCGGCCAGTCGAAGGTGACGCGGCAGAGGCGCGTCGCTCCGCGACCAGACGCGGGCGCCGATTGGGGGTGGATGCCATAAGTTACTGCCCTGCCTGTCGCGTACTGAACACTGTTTTACCGATCATACAGCCCCCCCTCGGCTTTGTGGAGGGCTCAGCCCGCTCCGATTCGCCTTCGTGAACTGCCTGTTTTTTGGGCGTAGCCGCTTTCTTGTGCAAATTCCAAGTATCCATTGCTGATTCCGTGCCCTTTGACCCCCTCGGCAACATTGTTCTTTGCACATGCAGCATACGCAATAGCCCCAGAAGGCGCGTCCCAGCGGGCGCACCGAAAACCGCGATAAGGGGGCACATGTGAAATACATCATCGCAGCGATCAAACCGTTCAAGCTGGAGGAGGTGCGCGA
>JAGRMK010000426.1:950-3854 GCA_020441345.1 Paracoccaceae bacterium | reverse complement strand
TCTATCGCGGCGCGGAATACGCCGTGAATTTCGTTCCCAAGTTGAAACTGGAAATCGCCGTGCCCGATTCGCTGGCAGAGCAAGTCGTGGAAACGCTGAGCGCCACCGCGCGCACCGGCAAGATCGGTGACGGCAAGATCTTTGTCTTCGACCTGCTACAGGCCGCGCGAGTGCGCACCGGCGAGACCGGCGACGACGCGCTTTAACCGAACGATCAAGGAACTCATCCGATATGACACTCCGCAAGACACTTTCCGGCCTGGCCGTCGCCGCGACCTTGATCGCCGCGCCCGCCCTGGCCCAGGACGCCCCGGCCGCCGCTGCGCCGGCCGTCGACAATGCTTTTATCTTCAACACGCTGCTGTTCCTGATCGGCGGTTTTCTGGTGTTCTGGATGGCCGCAGGCTTTGCCATGCTCGAAGCGGGCCTGGTTCGGTCCAAGAACGTGACCATGCAGTTGACCAAGAACATCGCGCTCTTTTCCATCGCGGCGATCATGTATTGGCTTGTCGGCTACAACCTGATGTATCCGGGCGACGGCTGGTCGGTTGCCGGTTGGCTGGGCGCGTTTTCGCTGGCTGACATTCAAGGCGACCCGGCGCTGGAAGCCGGCTATGCAACGGGTTCGGATTTCTTCTTTCAGTTGATGTTCTGCGCGACCACCGCCTCGATCGTATCGGGCGCGCTGGCCGAGCGTATCAAGCTGTGGCCGTTCCTGATCTTCACCACCATCCTGACCGGCCTGGTCTATCCGATCGAGGCATCGTGGCAGTGGGGTGGCGGCTGGCTTTCGGAAATGGGCTTTTCCGATTTCGCCGGCTCGACGCTGGTGCATGCGGTCGGCGGCTTCGCGGCTCTCGCCGGGGCGCTGATCCTCGGTCCGCGCATCGGCAAGTTCACCAAGGACGGCCGCGTCAACCCGATCCCCGGTTCGAACCTGGCTCTGGCGACACTGGGCACTTTCGTGCTGTGGCTCGGTTGGTTCGGCTTCAACGGCGCCTCGCAACTCGCGCTGGGAACCGAAGCTGACGCCAATGCTGTCGCGATCATCTTTGCCAACACCAACATGGCCGCCGCCGCCGGTGCCGTCATGGCGATGATCCTGACGCAACTGGTCTACAAGAAGGTCGATCTGACCATGGTCCTGAACGGGGCTCTTGCCGGGCTGGTGTCGATCACCGCCGGGCCGCTTGATCCGTCTCTGTTCGGCGCGCTGTGGATCGGGGCTGTGGGCGGTGTGATCGTCGTGTTCACCGTGCCGCTGCTGGACAAGCTGAAGATCGACGACGTGGTCGGTGCAATCCCGGTTCACCTGGTTGCCGGGTTCTGGGGCACGCTGGCGGTTCCGTTCTACACCGACGGCACCTCGTTCCTGACGCAAATCATCGGCTTCGCGGCCATCGGCGCCTTCGTTCTGGTCGTGTCGGCGGTGGTCTGGATCGTGCTGAAGGCGACCATGGGCCTGCGCCCGAGCGCCGAGGACGAGATCAACGGTCTCGACCGGTCCGAACTGGGGATGGAGGCATATCCCGAGTTCTCGAACGGCTGATCCACGGTCTTCGGGCAAATGAAAACCCCGGGCAACGCGCCCGGGGTTTTTTCATGCTTCATTCCGCCATGGCCGATCGCGCGGTCACACCGATTTGCGGATCGTGTCGCCGTGCACCAGTTGCGGCGTCAGCTCGATACGATGCCCGCCGATCAGCCCGCCCTGATCCTTGCCGGCGATGATGTTCGCGGCCTGAACCCCGATCTCATGCCGACAGGCGTCTATCGTCGCCAGCTGCATCGGCAACCCGTCCAGAAAATCGACGCCGTTGAACCCGGCCAGCCCCAGCTTGCCCGGAATGTCATAGCCTTCGTCCAGACAGTAAAGCAGCCCGCCCGCGCCGATCATGTCATTGGAATAGTAAAGAAAATCCAGATCAGGGTTGCGCGACAGGATCGCCTTGGTCATCTCGCGGCCCTTCTTCAGCGCCGAGCCGCCGGAGTAGAGCTCTGTATCGGTCAATTCGACGCCGTGCTCTGCCAGCCCCTCGGTCAAACCTTGCAGGCGCTTGCGGGCGCGGTGGTCGTCAGTCATCTTGCTGCCCAGAAAGCCGATCCGGCTATACCCGGCGGCGACGATCGCTTCGGCCATTTGCCGCCCGGCGGCGCGATGCGAGATACCGACCACCGAATCGATTGCCGGACCGTCGCTATCCATGATCTCGACAATCGGGATGCCCGCGTTTTCCAGCATGGCGCGCGCGGCATCCGTGTGCTCCAGCCCGGCGATGATTGCCCCCGAGGGGCGCCACGACAGCATCTCGTAGAGCACTTCCTCTTCCTTTTCCGCCGAGTATCCGGTGACGCCGAACACCGGCTGCAATCCGGTCTCGTCCAGCGCCGCCGAAATCCCGCTCAGCACCTCGGGGAAAACCATGTTCGACAGGGACGGCACGATCACCGCCACCAGGTTGACCTGCTGCGAGGCCAAACCACCGGCGATCTTGTTGGGCACATAGCCCAGTGTGCGCGCGGCCAGCAAAACCTTTTCGCGCGTCGCCGGGGATACATCCTCACGGTTGCGCAGCACGCGACTGACGGTCATCTCGCTGACACCGCAGGCTTCGGATACATCGCGCAGCGTCAGGGGACGGCGGATCTCTGGCTGGCGCGTCTGGCTCATGATTGGCGTGGCTCCTTGGGCAATGGCGGATGCGGATTGGCAGCGAGGCGCCGGGGTCCGCAGACCGGATGTTAGCCATATCACTCTAGAACGGGCCGCCGCACAGTGGCAAGCATCGACCAGCATCCACCCGCCCGGAATACCACGCGACGGTTTTCATGTCGGCCGGTCTTGCCTTGTCCGGTGGAAATGACCGATAGAAGAGATGACGGCCCCGTGGCTCAACTGGATAG
>JAGRMK010000426.1:0-934 GCA_020441345.1 Paracoccaceae bacterium | reverse complement strand
CCTAAGGGGCAGGTTACAGGTTCAAGTCCTGTCGGGGTCACCATTGTTCCTGGTTTGCGCTCGGATCGGCGGGAACGCGCCCAACGCGCGGCACCGTCCGTTCAATGCCACCCCGCGCGCGGCCTACAGGTCTTGCTGGCGGGCGCGGAAGCTTTCACGCTCGCTTTCGAACGCGGCCACGACCATCGGACGGGACAGGCCGCGACGCTCGATTTCCTGGTTGGTCAGCAACAGCGCATCCAGCAGATAGGGGGTCATCGGACCACGCGCGCCGTTCAGGTCACGCCCCAGGTCGCGGGTCGTCGTCGCGGCGTATTCCAGCAGGTCGGAATCGCTGAACCGGACGATCCCACGCATGAAATTCGCATACTGATCCGCCTCATAGACAATCAGATCGGCCGGAATCACATCGAGCGACTCGCGAAACAGCGCCGCGCGGAAACCGCCCGAGGTCGCCACGGCGCGTTCGGTCGCACCGGGGACCAGATCGAGCCGAAAGACCGACTGGCTGGCTGTCGCCAGACCGATGATGACCGCAACCGGCGCCGCCCAGCGCGCCGCAAGCCCGCGAACCTGCACCAATCGCACCCGCATCGCCGCGCCCAGCGTGCGCCGCGGTGCATTTGCCGCTACGGGGCCCGCGATTTCAACTGCGGTCTCGTCTATGTCGCTGTGTACGTCCTGGTCGAACATGGGTCCCACTTCCCTTGATCGTGCTCTTGTTGAGGATCAAGATCAGGGGAAACTGGGGCGAGAATGCGGCGATCACATGCCATTCCCGCGACAATCGCCGGTAATCGCCGTTATTGTTTCAAACCAGGAAACCGCCGTCACTGTCATCGCCGGCCTCTTCGGTGAGGCGGTCGAAATCGGGGATGATGATGTGGCGCTTGCCCTCGATCTCGATGATCTTGTCCTTGCGCAGGGCACTGAT
>JAGRMK010000425.1 GCA_020441345.1 Paracoccaceae bacterium | reverse complement strand
CGCTCGCCATAGGCGGCCTCGACCCACATCAGCAGGCCAAGACCGGGCGTGGACGAGCGCGGATCCTGGATCACCACCGACAGGTCGGAGGCGATCAGTTCGCCAAAGCTGGCGGGCGGGTTGGGGGTGCGGGTCGTGTCATAGACAAAGGCGAACCAACCCCAGTCATAGGGCACGAACAGCGGATCGTCCCAGGCGATCGGCAGATCCAGTGCCGGGGTCAGCCCGTGCGGCGCGATCAGCCCCGAGGCCGCGGCGGCGGCGGTCAGGTTGGTGTCGAGGCCCAGCACGACATCGGCCTCGGTCCGCGCGCCGGTCAGCATCAGCCGCGCCAGCATCGCCGCGCCATCGCCCGCCGATTCGAACACCAGATCGCAGCCACAGGTCGCCTCGAACGCGGCCTCGACCGCGGGGCCCGGGCCCCAGTCGGACACGAAGCTGTCATAGGTCAGCACGCGCAGCTCGGGGATCTGCGCCTGTGCCGTCAAAGGGGTCGCCGTAGCCGAAGCCAAAAGCAGACCCGCAGCAAGATTTGGAACTTTCATCGTCTTCCTCCATTGCGACGGGCGGGGTCGGGGTGGAGGATTCGCTATCCGTCACCTTCCCTCCGCCGGTCCTAACCGGTTCAGGTTCAACGGGTTCGCGGGATCAGCCGCATCTCAGCCCGCGCTTGCGCAGGCACCCCGAGGTACGCGGCAACATAACCCTTTGCAGTTGCCGCGCAAGGGGGGCAGGATGGGAATCACAGACGGAGAACCAGCCATGACCCTTGCCATCACGACCGACTTCGACGGCCAGACCGTTATCTCCACTTTCGAAATGACGCCCGGCACCTGCACCGATGTGCTCGACGCGCTTACCGATGCCTATGACAAGGTGATCCGCCAGCAGCCCGGCTTCCTGGGCGGCGCGATCCATGTCAACGACGCGCAGACCCGCATCGCGACCTATTCGCGTTGGCAGCGGCGGCAGGATTTCCAGGCCATGCTACGCACCCCCGAGATGCGCGAACGCAACCGCGCCATCGCCGCGATGTGCGCGCGGTTCGAACCGGTCATGTACGAGGTCGCGGCGGTGTTCTGACCCGCGCTCGCACGACCCTCGGCTTTCACTTGTTTCACGGACTGCAACACATGATGTTTTCACGCCTTTCCCTGGCCGTTCCCCTGGCCTGTCTTCTTGCCGCCCCGCTGCCCGCACAGGATCTCGCGGCCTACGAATCCGCTGATCGGGCGGCGGTCGCCATCTGGAACCAGATGCCCTTGACGCTGCGCAACGCCGGTTTCGTGACCGAAGAGGCGGGTGGTTACGGGTTGAACACGCCCCGTGACGGAGCGGTATTTGCGCCCGGTGAACCGCTTCTGGTCTATGCAGAACCGCTGGGCTACGGCTGGCGGCAGAACGACGATGCCACCTTTACCTTTGGCTTGTCGGTCGATCTGGTGCTGCGCGATCCCTCTGGCACGGTGCTGGGGAGCCAGGACGATTTTCAGCGCGCCGAGATCACCAGCAACCGGCAAAACCGTGAGTTCTTTGTGACCCTGACGCTGAATCTGACGAATGCACCGGTTGGCGACTATATCCTGGAGTATATCGTGCACGACCAGATCACCGAGAAATCGGCGACCATGTCATTCCCTTTCACCATCGCCGCGCCCTGACGGGGCACCGTTTGGGGCCGGATGGAGCCGCGCATGACCAAAGTCCTGTATGAAACCGAGGGCCGCATCGCCCGGATCACCCTGAACCGACCCGAGGTGATGAACGCCATCGACGACGAGATGCCGGGCCAGCTTGCCGAAGCGGTGGCGCGCGCCGATGCCGACCCCGGGGTGCATGTGATGATTCTGTCGGGTGCCGGCAAGGCGTTCTGCGCCGGGTATGACCTGAGCTATTACGCACAGGCGACCGGGGGCGGCGGCAACCAGGCCACCCAGCCGATGCCCTGGGATCCGATCAAGGACTACGCCTTCATGTGGCGCAACACCCAGGCCTTCATGGCCCCCTGGCGCGCCCTCAAGCCGGTGCTTTGCAAGATCCAGGGCTTCGCGGTGGCTGGCGGCTCGGATATCGCGCTGTGCTGCGACATGGTGTTCATGGGCGAAACCGCCGAGATCGGTTACATGCCCGCCCGCGTCTGGGGGTGCCCGACAACGGCGATGTGGGTTTACCGGCTGGGCGCGGAACGCGCCAAGCGCATGCTGTTCACCGGCGACAAGATCACCGGGCGCGAGGCCGAGGATATCGGATTGATCCTCAGGGCCGTGCCCGACGCCGATCTGGACGACGCCGTCGAAAAGATGGCCGCGCGCATGGCCTCGGTGCCGGTGAACCAGTTGGCGATGCAGAAGATGGTCATCAA
>JAGRMK010000004.1 GCA_020441345.1 Paracoccaceae bacterium | reverse complement strand
GCGCCGACAGTGGTTCTGAAAAGACCGCCGCCAAGGCCGCGCCGTTCCCCGAACCCGAACCCGAACAGACCGCGAGAGAGGCCGAAGCGCAAGGTGCCAAGCGGCCAGATCCCCTTGTCGCCGCGAAACCCGATACGCCATCGGCGCGACCCGACGCCCGAGGCGCCACTGTCGCTGCGGCGCAGCCCGACCGCCCCAGGGTCGAGGCTCAGCCACGCCCGGCAGACCGGGCGCGTCCCGCCCAGGCGCCGGCTCAGACACCCGCACAGACGTCTGCACCCAAATCGCCCGCCGCCCCGATCGAGCCTCTGGCCAAGGTCGGCAATTTGGTGCGCCGCATGGGCACACGATTGCGTCGCGAACAGGCACAGGACTCCGGGGCTTTCGGCGCGAAACCCGTTGTCAAGCCGGTCGTTGCGCCGGTTGATCGGCAAGCGCCGACATCGGATCCGGCAACTGGCCCGGCGCCAAAGCCCGCTGGCCCTGCAACGGGCGCCGCGCTTCCGGCGCCGCGTGGGGCCGCTTCGGGCACGACAACCGGAGCCGGCTCGGGCGCCGCAACCGCTCGTCCTTCGCTTGGTGCGGCAGCGCGCCCGGCACCGCGCTCTGACGTGCGCCCGTCACCGGGCACGGCAATCCCTGCGGGGGCCGCGCGACCGGCCGCCGGATTGACCAGCCTCGATGCAAAAGCCGCCGAGCCGCCGGTGAAAACTCCCGCCGAAGCGCCCGTGGCCTTTGCGTCGCGGCGCCGTCCGGTTCCAGAAGTCGCGGCATCGGGTGACGGCTTGGCTCCAGGGGCTGCAACCCCGGGTGGGCGGCTGGCCGTGATGGGCGCCAAACAAGCGAAGGCAGAACCCGATCTGGCCACGCGGCTCAAGCGTCGCCTCAAGCGCACGCAACGCGCGGTTCTGGCGCGTGTGCCCGGAATGTCGCCTGCCGAGCCCGGCACAGGACGACGGATGCAGCCCGCTGCGGGGCGGCAGGGACAAACTGCCCCGTCCGGTGCCATCGTTCCCGCTTCGCGCCCGCCCGCGTCCGAACGCGACAAGGCCATCGAGGCCGAGGCGCTGACGATTTTTGGCGCGCGCGGCAATATCCCGGCTGCGCCCAGCCTTGCCCGGCGTGGCCTGATGGCTGCGGGCGGCGTGTTGCTCTTGCTGGTCGCGGTTGCCGTTTGGGTGTTGTATTTCAGCGGTGAGGACCAGACGACCCAAATGGCCCAGGGCGATCCGGTCGCGACCCAGGCGATGCCGCAGATCGCCGCGCCGGACCAGCTCGATCCCGCGACCGACATCAGCGCCCCAACGGCGTTGAACGCGCTACCGGACAACTCTGGCGTCACCGACACCGGTGCGCCGGATGCCGCCGACGCCGGGGCACAAACCGACGCGCCCGATCTGGCGCCCGATCTGGCGCTCGATTCCGGTGCCGATCCGGCTGATGCCGCGGGTGACTCGGCGGGTGATTTGGCGGGTGATTCCGGGGCGGTCGGCGATGGCGCGCTGGCCGATGCGGCGGGCACCACCACCGCGCCCGCACCCGCGCCGCAAGCGGCCGCCGATGCGGGCGCGGTCGCCGATCCTGACCGGCTGCTCGAATCGCTGGTGCAAGAGGCCCTGACCCAGGCGCTGCCTGACGTTGCGCTGGATCAGGCCGATGCGGCCGCCACCGCCGCAGCGGCCGCCACCGCCACCGCTGCCGATGCCGTTGCGGATACCGCCACCGGTGCCGCCACCGCCACCGCTGCCGCGCAGGCGACGCCGCAATCGGGAACCGCGCAAGCCAGCGCCGCGGCGGCCACGCCCGAAGGGGCGTCGGATACGCCCCAAGTTGCGGCGGGGGTTGCCACGACCAACCCGCGGCTGTCCTTGCCGGCTGGCATCGAAGTTCCGGCTGTCGACGAGGTCGCGTTTACGCCGCCACCGCCGCCGCCGCCGTTCGGAACCGAGTTCACCTTCAACGACGACGGACTGGTCGAGGCGACGCCAGAGGGGGCTCTGACGCCCTCGGGGGTAACGGTATTTGCCGGTCGCCCGGATGTCGTGCCTGCGGTGCGCCCTGCTGGCATCGCGCCTGAACAGGCTGCGTCCGAACCGCCCGCACCGGCGGAACCGGTGGCGGCACCAGCGCCGGTTGACCCCGCGGCGGCCACCGCCGCAGCGGACCCCGCCGATGTTGTGTTCGATGACACGCCGCGCGCGGATCCGGCGCTGGCTGCGGCCCGCCCGCAACCCCGCAGCGCGCGGGTGAGGGCGATCGGCGAGCAACTGGCGCCCGCCGCTCCGGAACCAGAACCCGAACCCGCCGAGCCCCAGACGCAGCAAGATGCCGCTGCGGATCCGGCCGGGCCAGACACCGCTGCGCTTGAAACCCCTCCGCCAGGAGGGGTTTCGCTTGCCGGGTTCCGCCCGCAGACGCGGCCAACCGATCTGGTTCCCCCGGCCGGGGCTGCCGATTCCACGGCACCCGATGACGCCACCACCGCCGCCACCGCCGCAGTCGTCGTTGACGATGCGGATGCCACCCCAGAGGCGGTCGTCGCCTCCCTGATCCCCAGCGCCCGGCCTAGCGATGTCTCGGAACGGGCGCAGGCCGCACTTGCCGCAGCCCGCGCGCGCACGGCTGCGAGCGCGGACGCCGGACAAGCCGGCGCGACCGACCTCGAGGATGATGAGGGCGAGACCGCCAGCGCCGCCGCGCAACCGGCGATCCCCAGTTCGGCCTCGGTCGCCCGGCAGGCCACGGAAACCGACGCGATCAACTTGCGCGACGTGAACCTGATCGGGGTTTTCGGCACCCCAGAGGATCGGCGCGCCTTGGTGCGGTTGTCCAGTGGCCGCGTCGTGCGGGTGCAGGTCGGCGACCGGGTGGACGGCGGGCAAGTGACCGCGATCGGCGAAAACGAACTGCGCTATACCAAGAACGGGCGCAACGAGGTTCTGGAAATCGGCGGCTAAGCCCGGCGCGACCGCAGCACGGCCAAAGGGCGCGGTCCTCACGGTCGCGCCCTTGTCGTTTTTCCCGCGTCGATCAGGCGACGTTCTGCAATTCCACGCTTGGCGTAACCCCCAGTGCAAAACACACATCGCGCGTCAGGGTCGGGCGGTTGAGCGTGTAGAAATGCAGCGCCGGAACCCCTTCTCCCAGCAGCGTGTCGCACATCTCGGTGCACAACGCCGTGGCCAGAAGATCCTCGCGCCCGTCGCGCGCCGCCTTGGCGAAAGCGTCATCCAGCCAGGCCGGAACGCTGGCGCCGGTGGCCAGCGCAAACCGCCGGATGCCGGACCAGTTTTCAATCGGGATGATGCCGGGCGTGATCTTGCTGGCGTCGATCCCGGCCTTGTCGGCGGCATCCCGGAACCGCAGGAAGGTCTCGGGCTCAAAGAAGAACTGGGTGATCGCGCTGTCCGCGCCGGCCTGAAACTTGCGCTTGAGCCAGGCGATATCGGCACCGGCATCGGTCGCGTCGGGATGCCGCTCGGGATAGGCGCCGACGCGAATGGTGAAGTCGCCGGTGGCCTTCAGCGCCTCGATCAGCGCGGCGGAATCGGCGAACCCCTCGGGATGGGCGCGGAACTGGCCCTGGCCCTTGGGCGGATCGCCGCGGAGTGCCACGATCTCGCGCACCCCGGCGGCGGCATAGCTGCGCGCGATGTCCAGCGTTTCGGCCTTGGTGGCATCCACGCAGGTCAGATGCGCCGCGACGGTCAGGCCGAACTCGCGCCCGATCGTGGTCACGGCTTCATGCGTCAACTGCCGGGTGGTGCCGCCGGCGCCATACGTGACCGAGACGAAATCCGGGTTCAGCGGCGCCAGCATGCGCACCGTGTCCCACAGACGAAAGCTGGCTTCCAGCGTCTTGGGGGGGAAGAATTCGAAGGAAATACGCGGTGCGGACATGCTGGGCTCCTGTAAACTGAGGCTCTTGTCGCACGTGCAGTAATGTGAGACAAATTCATTGTTTTCATCATAACTATGAGGTTTGTCGCATAATGCACCTCGAATTCCGGCATCTGCGCACAATTCGCGCGATCCATCAGGCGGGCGGTGTCGGGCGGGCCGCCGATCTTCTGAACATCACGCAATCGGCGCTCAGTCATCAGCTCAAGGGGCTCGAGGAACAGTGCGGCGTCGAATTGTTCGTGCGCCGCACCAAGCCCCTGCGTCTCTCGGCGGCGGGGATGAAACTGCTTCGGCTCGCGGACGAGGTGCTGCCGCGCATCGACGCCCTGGAAGACGAGTTCCGCGCGCTGATCGCGGGCAAATCCGGGCGCCTGCATATCGCGATCGAATGCCATGCCTGCTTTGAATGGTTGTTCCCTGTGCTGGAAAAGTTCCGCCACGCCTGGCCCGATGTGGATGTCGATATCCGCCCGGGTCTGGCTTTCGGGGCCTTGCCCGCGTTGGCCCGCGAAGATGTTGACCTTGTGATCTCCTCGGACCCCGAGGCGATGGAGGGCGTCGTGTTCACGCCGCTTTTCGATTACGAACCCCGGTTCATCGCCGCCTCCTCGCATCCGCTGGCGAAAAAACCCTTTGTCGATGCCGAGGATTTCCGCGACGAGGTGCTGATCACCTACCCGATGGATCGCGGGCGGCTGGATATCTTTTCCGGGCTTCTGGGCCCGGCGCGCGTCGAACCCCGGTCGGTGCGGCAGGTCGAATTGACAGCGGTAATCCTGCTGCTGGTGGCAAGCGGGCGCGGCGTCTCGGTGCTGCCCGACTGGGTGCTGCGCGAGGTCCGGTCCTCGTCCGATTACGTGACCCTGCCACTGACCGAACATGGCATGACCAAACGCCTCTACGCCGCGACCCGGTCGGACGACGCAACGAAACCCTTCATGGCGCATTTCCTGCGGCTGGCACGGACCGAGCCGGTAAAGCTGCAAAGGGGCTGAGATGCAGATCGTGATTCTGACCGGTGCGGGGATTTCCGCCGAAAGCGGCCTGGGAACATTCCGCGACGCGGGCGGGCTCTGGTCGCAATACGACCTTGAAGAGGTCGCCACGCCAGAGGGGTTCGCCCGCAACCCGGACCTGGTGCACGCCTTTTACAATGCCCGGCGCGCCAACTGCGCCGCCGCCACGCCCAATGCCGCGCATCGCGCGCTGGCCCGGCTCGAAGCGGCGCTGCCGGGGCAGGTGACGCTGGTGACGCAAAACGTCGATGACCTGCACGCCCGCGCCGGGTCAAGGGCGGTGATCCAGATGCACGGCGCCCTGATGCGCGCCCTTTGCGCGGAATGCGGGCATCGTTGGCCCGCGCCTGCTACGATGTCCCCGACCGACCGCTGCCCGGCGTGCCGGCGCGCCGCCACCCGACCCGATGTCGTCTGGTTCGGCGAAATCCCTTATCGGATGGACGACATCGCCGCCGCTCTCGACCGCGCCACGCATTTCGCCGCGATCGGCACCTCGGGTCAGGTCTGGCCTGCCGCCGGGTTCGTCAAGAGCGCCCGCCGGAACGGTGCGCATTGCGTCGAGCTGAACCTCGAACGTTCCGATCTCGCCGCCATGTTCCATGCACAGCACATCGGGCCCGCAACCGAGGTCGTTCCGGCCTGGGTCGACTCCCTCCTGGCACAAGGGGGCTGATCCCCCTCATCTGTCTGAAAATATCCTGGGGGGAGCCCGCAGGGCGGGGGGCAACGCCCCCTTTTACAGCGTCAGGATCGTCGAGCCGGTGGTCTTGCGCGCCTCCAGCGCCTCATGCGCCGCGCGCACCTCGTCCAACGGGAACCGCTGGTCGATTCGGATCGTCACGTCCCCGCTCAGCACCTTGTCGAACAGGTGCCGGGCCATCGCCTGGCAGGTTTCATGCGGCGCGATATGCGTGAACAGCGTCGGGCGGGTGATCTGCAACGAGCCCTTGGCGGCCAGCGTGCCCAGGTTCACCGGCGGCACCGGACCCGAGGCATTGCCGAACGAGATCATCATTCCCAGCGGCCGTAGACTGTCGATCGAGCCTTCGAAGGTCGAGGCACCCACGGAATCCATCACCGCATCGACGCCGCGCCCGCCGGTTATCTCACGCACTCGCACCGCGAAATCCTCGGTGTTGTAGTTGATCGCGTGACTGGCGCCGTGGTCCAGGGCAAGCTGGCATTTCGCATCGGATCCTGCGGTCGCGATCAGCGTGATCCCCTCTGACCGGGCCCATTGGCAGGCGATCAGACCGACACCGCCTGCGGCGGCGTGAAACAGCACGGTATCCCCGGCCTTCAACGGCACGGTGCGATGGAACAGATATTCCACGGTCATGCCCTTGAGCATCATCGCGGCGCCGGTTTCGAAGCTGATGCCATCGGGCAACGGGCAGACCTGGGCGGCGGGCATCACGCGTTGCTCGCAATAGGCGCCGGGGGGCTGCGCGGCATAGGCGGCGCGGTCGCCGGGCTTGAGATGCGTGACACCCTCGCCGACCGCCTCGATCACGCCGGCGGCCTCCATGCCCAGCGCGGCGGGCAGTTGCATTGGGTAAAGTCCCGAACGCTGGTAGCAATCGATGAAATTAAGCCCGCAGGCTGCGTGCCGGATACGGATCTGGCCGGGGCCAGGGGCGCCCACCGGGCGTTCGGCAATCGTCAGGACTTCGGGTCCGCCGTGTTTGGAAATGATGACAGTCTTGGCCATGGTCTTGATCTCCCTTTGGCGCGCAGGATGGCGTGGCGCGGGGATTGTGGCAAGAGGCGGCGCGCTGCCTGCGGCCCGCGCAACGGATCGCAGGCAGGTCAGGCGCCTTGTGCCCGCATCGCAGACGCGCTAAGCCAAACTCCGTTCCTCGGACCTCGTCTTGCCGACAGGGGCGCAGGCGACAGGGGCGCAGGCGACAGGGGGCTTAAGGTTGTATCCTGTGGCTGTGTTCGCGCCGGGTGCTCGGTGCCGCGGCCTCCGACCAAAAAGACAGAATGGGGGGCCGAGCCCGTGGATCCGCAAACCCCGATCATGCCGTCGAGACGCTATGAGGCGATTGATCTGATCCGGTTCCTGGGCTGTCTTGCGATCGCGATCTGGCACTATCAGCACTTCAGCTTTGTCGGCCACGCGCTGCCGGATTTCGATGTCACGCAACAACCGTTCTATCGCTGGGCCAGCCTGTTCTACGAACATGGCGGGCGTTTTCGCGTGCAGACCTTCTGGAGCATCAGCGGCTTTGCGCTATTCCTGGTCTACGGACGCGTGATCGCCGCGCATTCCCTCCGGCCGCGCCGGTTCTTTCTGGATCGCGTGGCCCGGCTCTATCCGCTCTACCTTTTGTCCTTTGCCATCGTCGGGGTTCTGCAAGGCATCCACGTTTGGCTGAACGGCGTCGATTTCGTCTATCAGGACAACGATCTGTTGCACGCTCTGCTGAGCCTGGCGATGGCGTCCGCCTGGTGGCCCGGCTCGGGGATGTCCTATAACGGGCCGGTCTGGTCGCTGTCGGTCCTGATCCCGGTCTATGCCGTCTTTTTCGCGATGGTCTGGCGGCGGGGTCTGTCGATCAGGCTCAACCTGGGGATGGTCGTTGGCGCGAGTCTGTTTTACGCGGCCTTTCCCGACGCCAGAATCCTGGAATGCGCCGCGCATTTCTTTGCCGGGGGGATCGGTGCGATTGTCCTGTTCCGCCATGGCGACGGGCGCTATGGGCCTGCGCTGCGGCGGTTGGCCGTCGGTGTGCTGGGCGTCTTTGGCGTGGTGGCCTGGTTCTGGGGCGATGTGGTGGTGGTTCCGGTGATTCACACCGTTCTGCTGGTCGTCATCCCGACGCTGTGCTTTGCCGCCGCCAGTCTTCGCCGCTTGCCCGACTGGCTGGGTGCCGCGTTCCAGCGGCTCGGGGATCTCAGCTATGGTGTGTTCTTGCTGCATTTCCCGCTGCAACTGGCCGTTGTCCTTCTGGCGGATCGGGCCGGGGTGTCGCTGCCGGTGTTGTCACCGTGGTTCTTCCTGCTCTACCTGGCGCTGATCCTGGTGCTGGCCCAGATCGGTCTGGTGCTGTGCGAACGCCCGGCCCAGCGGTTTCTGCGCCGCCTGTTTGGAACGGTGCGCGCGGCGCCTGCCGTCGCGGGCCGGCCCTGACGAAACGCGGTCAGAGGGACCGGAGATCAGAAGGATCGCCGAAACCCGATCGCCAGGGCATTCGTGCCGACGGCGTTGGCGATCAGCCCGTATCCGTCCGACCGGTGATGCACGCGAAAGAAGATCCGTGTGTCCGGGTGAGACCGCAGAACATGCTCCGTTTCGACATGAAAATAGATCAACTCGCGCGAGCCGGATCCGCTGCCCCGGCGCAACTCGATGGGCGGGAGTTCCGATGCAAACGATGGCCCGATCCCGAAGGCGATGCTGTCGATACCCAGCCTGCGGCGATCTGGCGTGAACCGGATCCCGATCGGCAGATTGACCTCCCAATGATCCTGCAACCCGAAATGCCGGACAAGCTGCGCCTCGACCTCGAACCTCAGGCTGCCGAACGGGATCTCGATATCGGGCCCGAACCGGCGATGCACGGCGATCCCGATCAGGCCTGAATCCAGCAACGCGAGGTTGCGCAGGCGGAGCAATTCCTCGAAATCGTTGTCGGTCATCACCGCGCCCCAGGCCTGATAGGACCAATCCTGGGCGCGAACCGGCGAAACCAGCATCACACAGACAAGCAGCGCAACCCCGCACCGGACAAAGACCCATTCCTGCCAGCGGACAAGACGTTTCGTATGCATGGCATTCTCCCTGCCTGCTGACCTGGTAGGGCAATTATCGCATGCCCGGCACTGAATGATTCGGAGCGCCAGGCACGCCGAAACGGGCCGACATCGTAACATGCAAGCCGATCAGTTCAAATGCGGCGCCTATTTCCGTGACCGGCTGGGGCATGGATGCATCAGCGCGGCGCGATCTGTTTGCCTGGCCGCTGGCAACCGGGTGGCCTGTGCAGGTAGGATGCGCGCGGTGACAGGCGCGTCTGCTCGGGCTTGGAAGGGGTTTTCATGAGGTCAACCAGGGTAGGTTCGCATCCCTTCGGCTGGTGCGGCGCGTGAGGGTCGCACAGATCAGCGACTGGTTTGCCCCGCGTCGGGGCGGCATCGAGAGCCAGTTGACAGGGCTCACGCGGGCCTTGACGACGGCCGGGGCCGTGGTGAACGTGATCACCCCGCAGCCGCACGCGCAGGACGATCTGGTCCCGGTTCACCGGCTTCACGGGGCGCGTCTGCCCGGCCTTGATCTGGCGGTGTCGCCGCTGCTGGTGCGACGGACCCGCGCCGCGCTGCACGCCATTGCGCCGGATGTCGTGCATATCCACGCCAGCATCGTTGCTCCGGCCTGCGTCGCGGGGCTGATTGCCGCGCGCCAGTCGGGCCTGCCGGTCGTGATCACCGCGCATTCCGATCTTTCGGCGATGGCGCCGCTCCTGGCCTTCGCCGGGCGGTTGGCCGGGGCGCGGCTGTCGGGAGTGGCGTTGACAGCTGTCAACGCGCGGATCGCCGATCATCTTGGGGCGCTTGTGCCGGGCTCTCGGCCGTTGGTGTTGCCCAACGGGTTCGATGCGGGGTTCTGGATGGCAGACAGCGCGCCACAGGCCCCGGCCAAAGCCTTTCGGCTGGTCTCGGCGATGCGGCTGGAACGCAAGAAACGCCCGCAGGTCTTGCTGTCGGTGCGTGACACGGTTGCCCGCGCGCTGGATCACCCGGTTGAGATGGTGGTCGCGGGCACGGGGCGTCGCCATGCCCGGCTGGGTGACGGGGTGACGACGCCGGGCTGGCTGGACCGCAGCGGCTTGCGCGCTCTCTATCGCGGGGCGCATGCCTTTGTCCTGCCATCGCGGCACGAATCCTTTGGCATCGCCGCGCTCGAGGCGCGCGCCGCCGGGCTGCCGGTGATCGGCCGCGCAGGCAACGGGCTGTCCGAGTTCATCCGCGACGGCGAGGACGGGTTCCTGTGCGCCAACGATTCGGCCATGTCCGAGGCTGCGCTGCGGCTGGCCCGCGACCCCGCGCTGTGGCGGCGGTTGGCCGGGCCGCGCCCCGCACTGGCGCGCTATGACTGGGCGGTCGTGGCGCAAACGCATCTGGCGCTTTACGCCCGTTTGTGTTCAGGCGGCTAGGGTCGGGGCCTCGTGCACCAGGCGAAACTCGAAGCCGCGCGTCTTGAACCACCGCAGCGCGCTGCGCAGCCGGTCCAGGGCGGGCTGGCCGGTGCGGAACCGGCAGTCATAGCGGATCCCGGTCTGCGTCAGATCGACGAATTCCCAAGGGTGCACAAACAGGGTCACCGGGCTTTTCAGCATCGCAAACCAGGGATCGCGCACCAGATGCGGGATGCGCAGCACGCTGGACGTGACCGAGGCATCCAGCCGGAACGGCATACCCGCCGTGGCGTTGCGGGGCTCGTTGCGCTTGTAGGCGCCGCGTGAACTGTCCACCGTGAACCCCTGATCCGCCAGGATCGGCACATAGGCTTCGGGAAACGAAAGATAGGGCGCGCGGAACGACGTGACCGGCGCGTGCCGACGCAGGATGGCATTCGTGCGCGCGATCTCATCGCGCGCGGTCGCGGCATCCATCGTCTTGAAATTGGTGTGCGAATATCCGTGACACGCCAGTTCATGTCCGCCTGCAACGATTTCGGTCACGGTGCCGGGGTGGGTTTCAGCCGTCGCGCCGGTGGTAAAGAAGGTCGCGGGCACGCCCTCTTCGGCCAAAAGCGCCAGAAGCCGGGGCATCCCCTCGGTTATCCCACGCCAGGTCCACAGGAACGGCGGGCAATCGGGCTCGGCGTCGACGGTCATATAGGCGATGCGGCTGGGTGGCACTGGGCGTCCTTTGACTTGGCTTTGCGAAACTACCGCAGGGGCGCGGGGAAAGGCAATCGGCGCCGGTGCCGCGCCGGTTGTAACCCTGCGCGCAACGCCCTATCGTCGCGGTTCGTCATTGAACCGGCCTCGATGTCCCTGCCTCGCATCCTGTCACAGACCTGGAAAACCGCCGGGCTGCCGCTCCGCGCCGAAGCCTTGCGCGCGGCCTGGGCGCGGCTGAACCCGGCGCTGACCCTGCGGCTTTATGACGATGCCGCCAGCCGGGCGGTGATTGCCGAGGTATCGCCCGAGCATATGACAGCCTATGACGCGATGCCCTTTGGCGTGATGCGCGCCGATGTGTTCCGGCTGGCGGTGCTGTTGCGCGATGGCGGGATTTACGCCGATATCGACATGCAGCCCCTGCGCCCCCTGCCACAGGATCTGTTCGCGCGCCCTTGCTCGGTGTCCATCGAGGCGCATCTTGGCCGCCAGCGCCAGCGCGAACTGGGCTATCGCCGGGGCATCCAGATCGCCAACTGCATTCTGGCCGCAGAGCCGGGCCACCCGTTTCTGCGCGCCGCGCTGGATCGGGCGTTTGCCCTGTTCGACGCCGCGCCCGCCGTGACCCGCGACCGGATCGAGGACATCACCGGCCCGCGCATGTTGACCCGTCTGTTGCAGGACCGCGTCTGGCCCGATGTCTGGGTCGGGTCGCAAATTCAGCTGATGGCACCGCTCGATTATCCGAATGTCTGGCCCGTGAACCGGCACATGGTCGCGCGCCACGAAACCCACGGAAGCTGGAAAGCCGCCGACCTTGCACCTGGCTCGCTCAGGCGCCGCTGGATCGAACGCAACCGCCCGGTCAATCCGTTTGCCGCCCCCGTCTGGAGCCCCGCGGCCGCGGTCTGGGGGCAGGGCGGATGAGCAAGGTTCCGCTCTCGCAGAACATCGCGCGCACCCTTGCACGCTATCGCAATCCTGGCCTGGGCCAGATCGCCGGGGTCTATGCGCGGGCGCTGCAACTGGCCTGGCGCGATCCGGCGCGTCGCCCGTCGCCCGAGCCCCGGCCCGAACCCCGGCCCGAACGGGTGGTGGTGACGCTGACCACGATTCCCGCGCGGGCGCACCGTCTGCGCGCCACGCTGCGCAGCCTCATCGACCAGACCGAGCCCGCCGACCGGATCGTGCTGTGTTTGCCCGAGGTGTCGCGCCGCACTGGTCAGCCCTATCCCGCCCCCGCGACACTGGCGCTGCCCGAGGGGGTCGAGGTTCTGCGCTGCACCGATGCGGGGCCGGCGTCGAAACTGCTGCCGACGCTGCGCGCCGAACCCAAGGCGCGGATCGTGGTGGTCGATGACGATGTGATCTATCCGCGCGATTTTCTGGCCGGGCTTCTTGCCTCGCACCGGGCCGATCCCGCTGCCGCCGTCGGTCTGCGCGGGGTAAGCGTGGCGCCGGGCGTGTCATTCCCGGCACTGGCGCATGTGCTGTGCAGCGCGATCTCTGCGCCCGTTCCGGTCGATATCCTGTTCGGAACCTGGGGCTATCTGCTGCCGCCTGGCGCGCTCGACGATGCGGTGCAGGATTTCTCAGGCTATCCCGAGGCGGTGCGCTGGGTGGATGACGTCTGGATCTCGGGCCATCTGGCACGGCGCGGCGTGCGGCGGGTGGTGGTGCCGACGCGCCGCTTCCCGGTCGAGACCCCAGGCTCGGCCGTTCAGGCGCTGACCGATGGGCCAAACCGTTCAGGCCAGAACGACGCCGCCGCGATCGCGGCCTTCGCGCCCTATTGGGGCGGGGTCTGACGGGCCTGA
This sequence comes from Paracoccaceae bacterium, assembly GCA_020441345.1. GTDB lineage: Bacteria > Pseudomonadota > Alphaproteobacteria > Rhodobacterales > Rhodobacteraceae > Pararhodobacter. Next base: position 19,534 of record JAGRMK010000004.1, on the reverse strand, counting down.
CGCGCGGCATGGGCCAGCGCCATCGCCCCGGCGACAAAGCCCAGGACGGCAACGATCCCCAGAACCCACAACAGCAGCGGCGCGGGCAGGGCGGCCCCCGGCGCGACCCAGCGCGCCAGCAGCAAGGCCAGAACCAGCGCAACGAACCGGTCCTCGCGGCGCATCCACAGACGGGGCAGGTCCAGGCCCAGCGATTGCGCCCGCGCGCGGATGTAGGAAATCCACAGCGAGGCCAGCAGGAACAGCGCCGGGATCGCCGCGACGATGCCGTGCGGCGCGTAATAGACCACCAGCCCGATCGGCACACAGGCATCCGCCACCCGGTCCAGCGATGAATCCAGCAACGCGCCGAAATCCGTGCGCCGGGCCAACGCGCGGGCCAGCGCGCCATCGAGCAGGTCCAGCACCCCGCTGAGCCCGAACAAGAGCGCCGCACCCTCGAACCAGCCCAGCGCCGCGCAGACCCCGGCCAGCAACGCCGGCGGCACCGAGGCCAGCGTGACCGCATTCGGGGTCAGCGGGCCACCGGCAAGGCGGCGCGCGACAGGGGTGATGAAGGGTTCATGAATGCGCACGGTTTTCCCTCGGGGTTTGCGGTAGCAGGATAGCCGGGGTGATCCGCCGCCGCCACCCCGCAGGCTGGACTGGCACGGCGACAGGCGGACATGCTAGAAGAACCGGGAAACCGGCAGGAGGCGCGCGGCGATGGCGGGGCGGCGGGATAATCCGACGCATGTGATGATCACCGGCGCCAGCAGCGGCATCGGCCGCGCCCTGGCGTTGCGCTATGCCGCGCCCGGTCGCCTGTTGTCGCTGATCGGCCGCGATGCCGACCGGCTCGACGCGGTCGCCGCTGCCTGTCGCGCGTTGGGGGCCGAGATCGCGGCCGCGCAGATCGATGTCACGGATCACGCGACACTGGAACCCTGGATCGAGTCGCGCGATGCGGCGCATCCGGTTGATATGGTGATCGCGGCGGCGGGGTTGGGCGGCAATCGGGCCCTGGCGGCGAGGGGGGGCGAAAACGGCGCACAGGCGCGTGACCTGATGTCGGTGAACACGTTGGGTGTTCTGAATACCGTGACGCCCTTGCAGCCGCGCATGGCACGGCGCGGGGCGGGGCACGTGGTCATCGTCGGCTCGATCCAGGGCGGGATCGGCCTGCCGCAATCGCCGGTCTACTCGGCGTCCAAGGCCGCGCTGAAGATCTACGCCGATGCCACCCGGCGGCTGTTGCGACCGCAGGGCGTGACCGTGACCCTGGTGCTGCCCGGGTTTGTCGACACGCCGATGAGCCAGTCCCTGACAACGCCGCGCCCCTGGCTCTGGACCCCCGAGCGCGCCGCCGACCGCATCGCCCGCGATGTCGCGCGCGGCGCCCGGATCAGCGCCTTTCCCTGGCCGTTGCGGCTGGCGGTCGCGCTGGGGGCGATTGCCCCGGCGCCGGTGGTTGACCGTATCCTGACCTATAGCCTCAGGCACACGGGGCTGGCCCCGGACGATTTGCCGCGCTGATCAGTCCGGCTGTGCAAGCAACCCGATCACGCGGTCGATGTCCGCGCGCGTATGGTTCGCGGTCAGGAAGAACCGGATGCGCGGGCTGTCCACCGGCACGCCGACCTGGGCAACCGGCGGGGCGTAGATCCCCGCATCGCGCAACCGTTTTGCCATCCTCATCGTCTGCGCCGTGCTGTCAAAGAGGACAGGCACCACCGCAATACCGATCGCTGGGCCGGTGTTCAGCCCCGCGTCCCGTGCGCGGCGCAGGAAATAGGCCGATGTTTCGCGCAGGCGGTCCAGGCGCTCGGGCTCGGCGACCAGCAGCTCCAGCGCCGCGCGGACCGTCGCCACCGTCGCCGGTGACAGGCCGACGCTGAACACGAAGCCGGGCAGGGTGTAGCGCAGCCATTCGATCACATGCGCGGCCGCCGCGATGAAACCGCCGGACGCGCCGAAGCTCTTGGACAGGGTGCCGACCGAAATGTCGATGCGCCGGGGGTCGATGCCGAAATGCTCGGTAATCCCGCGCCCGGTCGCGCCCAGAACGCCATAGGAATGCGCCTCGTCCAGCATCAGCCAAGCGTCGTGCCGTTCTTTCATCGCCAGAAGGCGCGGCAGATCGGGGATGTCGCCATCCATCGAGAACAGGCCTTCGGTGACAATCAGAACCTGGCGATAATTGCCGCGCTCGGCCTCTAGAATACGCTCCAGCGCGTCGCAATCGTTATGTGCGAAGGTCCGGCAGTCATATCCGCCGGTGCGCGCGGTGCTGGCAATCGAGTTATGCGCAAGCGAATCGATGATCAGCAGGTCTTGCGCAGTCAGCAGATGCGGGATGAGCGACAGGTTGGCGAGGTATCCGCTGATCATCATCAGCGTCGCTTCGGCGCCCAGAAAGCCCGCCATGGCCTGTTCCAGGGCGCGATGTGCCAACCGCTCGCCGCCCACCAGCCGCGAGGCCCCGGCGCCGGCGCCGAACTGACGCAGCGCGGCGACCCCGGCCTCGATCACCGCGGGATGACCGGACACGCCAAGGTAATCGTAGTGACCAAAGCTGAGGAAAGCGCCGCCCTTTGCCTGGACATCGGCGGCCAGCGCATCGACCGGTGCAAAGAAGGCATCGCGGGCGCCCGACTGGGCGATATCCTCGGCGCTGAGCCCCTGGGCCGCGCGCTGGAAGGTGCGCGAAAACCGCCGCGCCATCACGTCGTTGAACGAGCTTTTCACCTTTGCCGTATCGGCCATTTGCGCTGTCCCATGGATTTGCGCGTCCTCAACCCGACGGCGTTGTCAGGCTTTCGTCGCGGTCGCGTCAATGAAGATCTGCAAGCGCCGCATGGCGTCCTTGTCTTCGATCTGCACGGGGGGCGATTTCATGTAGAAACTTGACGGCGCCTCGATGCATCCGGCGATCCCCCGGTCGAAGGCCAGCTTCAGGCAACGCACCGCATCCAGCACGACGCCGGCCGAGTTGGGGGAATCCCAGACCTCCAGCTTCAGTTCGATATTGACCGGCGCACCGCCGATGCCGGTGCCCTCGATGCGGATCTGCGCCCATTTGCGATCATCGAGCCAGGGCACATAGTCGCTGGGTCCGACATGGATGTCCTTGTCCGCCAAAGCGTTGGCGGTCTGGCTGGAGACCGCGCGGGTTTTCGAGATCTTCTTTGATTCAAGGCGCTGACGTTCCAGCATGTTCTTGAAATCGGTGTTGCCGCCGAAATTGAGCTGATAGGTCCGGTCGACGCGCACGCCGCGATCCTTGAACAGGTTGACCAGTGTCCGGTGCACGATGGTGGCGCCCACCTGGCTCTTGATATCGTCGCCGATGATCGGCAGGCCGGCCGCGCGAAACCGTTCCGACCAGACCGGGTCCGAGGCGATGAACACCGGAATGCAATTGATGACGCCGCAGCCTGCTTCAAGGGCCTGCTCGACATAGAACCGGGTTGCCGCCTCGGACCCCACGGGCAGATAGTTGATCAGGACTTGCGCGCCACTGTCCTTGAGCACCTGCGCGACATCGACATCAGGCAGATCGGACAACGGCACCATGTCTTCGACATAGGTTCCGATTCCATCCAGCGTCGGGCCGCGCTGGACCGTGACGCCCAGCGGTGCCACATCGGCAAAGCGCAGGGTGTTGTTGGGCGGGCAATGGATCGCGTCGGACAAATCCTGGCCGACTTTGCCGGCGTGCACGTCGAAAGCCGCGACGACCTCGATGTCGTCGATGCGGTAGCCACCGAGTTCGTCATGCATCAGGCCGGTCATGGCACTGATGTCTTCGGGGCTCCCGCGATAAAACGTGAGCGCCTGAACGAAGGACGATGCGCAATTGCCGATGCCTACGATTGCGACACGGATGGTATTCCCGTTCATTGATATCTCAAGCCTAATTCACTAAGGATGGTTGTTATCAGGGCAATGTCCCCACCACCAGAGAATTGGTAGCGTCGGCATGCTGCGAGGACATCGTGACACGGCAAGACAGGGCCCTGTGGCGCACGCCGTCACCGGTGGTGCCACGGCGCGCCGATGGGCTGGGCCGTCATGGCGGCGTCTGCTGACCGGTGCCGTGGTTGTGTCGGTGCTGGTGTTGCTGGTTCTCGCCATAGCCCTATCGCCTTGGGAACAGGTCACTATTGCGCTGGCCGCCGCGAACTGGGGCGTGCTGGCGCTGGCGTTGGCGGCGAGCCTGGTGGTCTATCCCCTGTGGGTCTGGCAGTGGCGACATATTGCCGCGCCGTTGCGCATTGTGCGCTGGCCGGTCATGGCACAGGTGGTCGCGCTGTCCATCGGCGCGCGCTTTACGATCTCGGGGCTCGGCGGCGTTGCCTCGGGCGGGGCGGCGCTTCACACCCATGCGGGGCTTACGGCCGCCGAGGCGGCCAGCGTGATGACCGTCGATCAGATCCTGGCAGGGGGCACGAAGCTGCTTGTTCTGGTCCTTGCGCTGGCGATGGCGCCGGTGCCGGCGCCGGTACGCAACGCTAGCCTTGTGCTGGGCGCGGCACTGGGCGTTGCCTGCCTGCTGCTGGCCGGTCTGGGCCGGTTCCGGCGCGCCTTGCGGAGCGCGCTGGGTGCGCGGCTGGGCGCGGCGGTCGCGCGCTTTGCGGGGGATCTCGGGCGGCTTGGATCGGTCCGGGTGGTGCTGCCTGCGGCGCTGCTTGCGGTGCTGAAAAAAGGGCTAGAGATCGCGTCGGCCTATGCGATCCAGCGCGCGCTGGGCATCGACGGGACACCCGCGCTGGCGATTCTCGCGGTGGCTTCGGTCAGCCTTGTGTCGCTCTTGCCGCTTGCGCCGGTGCACCTGGGCCCGCAGGCGCTGGCGGTTTTCACAACCTATGCCGCGCTCGGAACCCCGGCCGCCGAGGCGATATCGGTCGCGGTGCTGCACCAGGCGATGATGCTGGTCTCGACCTTGATCATCGGCGCGGCGGGACTTGCGGTGGCGACCTGCCCCGCGCGGGCGAAAACGACGCCATGATGCCAGCGGGTGCGGAAGGCCAGAATGCACTGGCGGCAGTCGGCCTGTCCAAACGATACCGGGGCTTCCAGGCGGTCGCGGACGCCAGCTTTACCGTCGCCCGTGGCGAAATCGTGTCCCTGATGGGACCGAACGGCGCGGGAAAGACGACCCTCTACCGGATGCTGATCGGGGCCGAACCGCCGAATGGCGGGCGGATCACGCTGGACGGGCTCGATGTGACCCGGTTGCCGACCTATGCCCGCGCGCGCTGCGGTCTCAGCTATCTGCCACAGGATCCTTCGGCCTTTCGCGGGCTGAGCGTTGCCGACAACATCCGGCTGGCGCTGGAAAACCATGAACCCGACAGGGCCGAGCGCGCGGCGCGGCTGGAAATCCTGCTGGAAGAGATGGACCTGAACGGGATCCGCAACCACCGGCCCGGCCAGCTTTCGGGCGGGCAGCGGCGGCGCTGCGAGATCGCCCGGCTGCTGGCGGTGCGCCCGCGCTATCTGCTGCTGGATGAACCCTTTACCGGGCTGGACCCGCTGTCGATCGGTCAGGTCAAGGAGCAGATCCGCACCTTGGCCGCGCGTGGCATTGGCGTGTTGATCACCGATCACAACATCCACGACACCCTGTCGATCTGTGACCGCACCCTTGTCATCGCGGGCGGGATCATCCTGCGGGATGCCGCGCCGGCGGTGGTGCTGGACGACCCGGCGCTGCGCGCGCTCTGGCTCGGCCCGGAATTCGCGGGGTAGAGAGGGGATGCGCAAAGCCTCGCGCCGCGTCGGCCTTCCACGGCGGTATCTGGTGTCTTTTGCCGTCGAGGTCGTGCGGCAGATGGCGCTGATGCTGCTGGCGGTCGAGGCGTTGTATCTGTCTGACAAGATGGTCACGCATCTTCTGTTCGATGCGCTGCGCAACCAGTTGGGCGTGGGCTTTCTGGTTGAAACCCTGGTGCTGGCCGCGCCCGAGATCCTGTCGGTCGGCTTTCCGATCGCGGTGGTCATCGCGGTCTATTTCGCGCTGTTGCGGCGGCGTGAAGCCGGGGATTTCGTCATTCTCGCCGGGGCAGGGGTCGCGCCGCGTGCGCTGGTCGGGTTCTGCCTGGGTCTCGGACTGCTGGCGCTGACGCTGGCGGGCGGGTTGCGCGGGTTCATCGAGCCGCTGGCGGCCCGCCAGTTGGCGACCCGGTTGATCGAGGGGCGGTTCGAGGCGGTGCAACAGGGGCAACTGACGGCTGGGCAGTTCCTGACGATCGGCACGACGACGTTCTACCAGCAACCCCGGACCGATGGCGGACCTGAGAGCGGGGATGCGGGCGAGGATGCGGGCGAGGATGCGGGCGGGGCACGAACCTTCGTGTTTCTCGCGCCGTCGCCGGATGAGGAGCAGGTCGTCACCGCCGCGCGCTCAAGGTTGAATTACACGATGGGCGACGAAATCGGATCTCTGGACCTGGACGGGGCAAGGGTCATCGCCTTTACCCGTGGCGAAGGACAAGAGCGGACACCCAGCGTGCAAATCGGTGTCGAACACCTGCGTGTCGGCGGCGTGCCGATCGCCCTGCCTGACGCGGTGGCGCGCGGCGGCGTTACGCGCGGCGCGATGCTGCCAGAACTGGTGATCCGCTGGCTTGAGGGCGAGACCGACGCCGGCCGCGCCACGTTGGAACGGTTGCTGGGCATGGCGCTGGCCTTTGTCGCGCCGTTGCTGGCCGGGCTGGGGTTGGTGGCGACTCGGGGACGGATGCGGCTTGCGGCGCTGCCCGCCGCGCTGGGCGTCGTGCTGGGCGGCGGGTTGGGGGTCGCGCCAGCGGCGGAATTTCTGGTCGGACTGGGTCCGGCACCCGCGATGGCGATTGCGCTGGCTGCGACGCTGGCGGTGGCACTGACGGTGGCGCTGGTCATGGGGCGGCTGTTGCCGGGTTCCATTCTGCCGCAGAGGATGCACCTGTGATCCGGCGGTTTCCCCTTGCTCTGTTCGGGCTTGAGACGCGCTACGTCGCGCGGCTCTATCTGTTGCACACTTTGCTGGTGGCGGCGCTGGTGCTGGCGCTGGTGCTGGCGCTCGATCTGGCGGGCCGGTTCGACCGCGTGCTGTCGGCCGAGGGGATCGTCGAAACCCCCGACGGTGCGCTGCGTCTGGTCTATTACCTGTGGCTGCGTGCCGCGTATAACCTGCCTGCGATCCTGCCGATTGCGCTGGCGATCGGAATTTTGTGGGTCGAGGTCCGGTTGACCCAGGGCTATGAGCGGTCGATGATCGCCAACACCGGGCGCGCACCGGGCCTGTCGCTGGTGCCCGCGCTTGTCGTCGGGCTGGCTGTCGGGCTTGGACAATACGCGCTTCAGGCCCATGTCCGGCCCTACGCCGTTGCCGCCCAGGGCGAGGCCGGATTCCGTTTCTACGGCTCTCGATTCCGTGCCGGAACCGCGCCGCGCGCCTGGCGCGATTTCGGCGATACGCTGATCTACGCGGGCATTCGTTTTGCCGCCGACGGGCCGGTGCTGGTCAATGCCCGCCTGTTCCTGTTTGATGCCGACGACCGGTTGTTGCGCGTGATCTGGACCGATGCCGCGCGCCCTACCGAGGCAGGGTTGATGCTGGAGGGCGACCATGCCTCGTGGCCCGCCGAGGGCGATACGGGCGCCCTGGTGCCACTGATGATGAACGCCGACTGGCTGTCTTATGCCGGGGTCGCGCCGCGATTCCTGCCGCAACCCGTGTTGCGGCGGATTGCCGCCGCCGAAAGCGGCGTGCCGACGCAGGGGGCCTATCGGGCGGCGCTGCACGAACGATGGGCGGCAATTGCCGGGAGTCTTGCGCTGGCCCTGCTGGTCGCTGCGTTGAGCCTGCGCTGGATGGCCGCGCGTCGCGGGTTGTTGGTGCCGCTGGTGATCGTGGGCGCGGCCTATTCGTTGCACATCGCGGGCAATGTCTTTTCCGCGCTGGGGGAATACGAACGCCTGTCGCCGCTGACGGCAGCCTGGGGGCTGCCGGTCGTGTTGCTGGCCGGGTGCGGGCTTGTGCTTGGGGTCGAACACTGGCGGGTGAGAGGCCGATTGAGGGCCCTCAGGCAAGATGAATGACCGCCTCGCAGACGACCGAATAGCGCCGCCCTACTCCCGCCGTCAGCCGCACGACAACCCCGCCCGATGGATCGGCGGCCAGGATCCGCCCCTCGCAGCGCAGGGCGGTGCCGACCACGACCGGATCGACGAAGCGGCACAGGATCCAGTCGATCGCGGCGCAGGTTGGCCAGGCCTGCAACGCCTCGGCCATCTGGCCCATGATCAGCATCCCCGGCACCAGGATGTCGGAATACCCCGCCGCCTGTGCCAGGTCGGGCAGGCGATGCAACGGGTTGTCATCGCCCGAGGCGGCGAGATAGGCGGCGATTGTCGCGTGATCCGCGACGGGCAAATCCACGGCGGGCAGGCGCGTGCCGATCATCGGTGCCTCGTGGCGGGGGGTTGGCCGGCATCGGTCGAAACCAGCAGGAATCCGGAAGCAAGCGACCCGACCGGGTTGCCCCGGTCATCGCTCAGGGTCGCGGTGACGCGCAGGATGTTGCGCGCGTCGGGCCCAATCACCGAAGTCGTCAGACGATACGCCGCACCGATGCGCAGCGGTTCGGTCAGCGCGATGCGCTGTTCGATGTGGACAGGCAGCATCGCCTGGGTTCCTGCGGCATCGGGCAAGGACGCGGCGACGAGCGCGGCGCGTATCGCGGGGTCGGAGAACCAGCGCAGCGGAAAGGTCAGGGGCACCGGCGCTTTGGTGTCCGAGGGGTCGGTCCGCCCCAGCGCCGCGGCAAACGCGACCACGGCTTGCGCATCGACAGAGACCGGGAACACCCCGACTGGCCGTGCGCCGATCTCTGCTTGCGCCGTCGTCATCGCGCGCGGCGCACGAGCAAGGTTGCGTTGATACCGCCAAAGGCGAACGAGTTCGAAAGGACCGCATCGAGATCCGCGGGAACCGCGCCATCGACGGGCAGCAACAGCGGACATTTCGGGTCGGGTTTTGAGTAGTTGGCTTGCGGCGGCACCGTCTGGTGGCGCAACGCCTGAACCGCGACGATCAGTTCGAGCGCCCCGGCCGCACCCAGCGTATGCCCCAGGATCGGCTTCGAGGACGAGACCGGGAGCACGTCGAGATGATCGCCGAACACGAGACGCAGGGCGGCGGCCTCGTTCGCGTCGTTCAGCACGGTGCCGGTGCCATGGGCGTTGACATAGCCGATCTTTGCGGGCGCGACGCCTGCGTCGTCGATCGCTTCGCGCATCGCCGTGGCCGCGCCCTCGACATCGGGCTGGATCATGTCGCGCGCGTCGCTGCTGGTGCCGTAACCGTCGAGCCAGGCCAGCGGCGTGCCGCCGCGGGCACGCAGCGAGTCCTCGGATTCAAGCAGGAACACCGCCGCCCCTTCGCCCAGCACCATGCCGGTGCGGTCCGCCGAAAACGGGCGGCAGGCGCGCGGCGACAGGACGCGCAGCATCTCCCAGCCGCGCATTGTCACCGGGGTGATGCAGGCTTCCGAGGCGCCGACCAACGCGCGATCCACCATGCCGGCACGGATCATCTGTGCGCCCACGCCGATCGACTGCGCGCCCGAGGCGCAGGCGCTGACGATGCCAAAGCTGGGGCCGGTGATGCCATAGGCAATGGAGACATGCGAGACCGCCGAACTGGGCATCACCCGCGCCACCGACATCGGCTCGCCCCGTGCCACGACCTCGGTGCCATAAAACAGGTAGCAGTTGTCGTCGATGGTGCCGACCCCGCCGACACCGGTGCCGATGATCGCGGCGCTGCGCCGCCCGGTCAGGTCGGCAGGTGCGATGCCCGCCTGCGCGACGGCTTCGGCAGCGGCGACCAGGGCGAACTGGGTAAACCGCTCGCTGGTGCGCGGCACGGCCCCCCCGAGCAGCGCGGCCGCGTCGAAATCGGGAACACTGGCCGCGATGCGCACGCGCAGGGTTTCGTCGCGCGGTATGTCAAGCGGGCGGACGCCCGAAACCCCATCGCGCGCCGCGATCCACAGCGTGTCAGCGCCAATGCCCGCGGCGCTGACCGCGCCCATCCCGGTGATTGCGACCCGCGCCATTATTTCGCGGGGCCGATGCTCTTGAGTTCGTCGGGCTGCATCTGGGCGACCATGACCTCGATCAGTTCGGCCAGGTTGCGGGCCGATGACAGTTCGTCGCTCATCGGCAGATAGACATCGAATTGTTCCTCGATGCCCATCAGGATGCTGATCACGTCGATAGAGATCAGACCCAGCGTTTCCAGCGTCGCTTCGGGCACGACATCGGCGGCATCAACCTTGCCTTCGTCGGCAATGATCTTGAGGATCGTGTCCAGCATGCCCTCTTCGGGCAAGGTCGGCCAGGTTGTCGGTGCCGGCGGGCGGGTGTCCTCGACGGGGGGTTCCGTGTTGATTTCAGGGCTGTCTGTTGTCATCTGGCCTCTCCTGCGCACCGCCGAGCTGTTTCCCGAAGATGCGAAAAATCCGTGTTGTGGTAAAGTTGTAACGATCCAGGAACCGTGTCAATGCGACGTTGTTCTCCAGAACCCAGCCGCCGTCGATCGCGTCGAGATCCAGCGTTCGCTGCTCGGCGAGCAATTCGTCCATCATCGCCAGCATGATCGCGGCCCCGGCGGCGCTGAACCGAAGCTGTTCGGCGATGCCCAGCATGACGATACGCGCGCTGCGGGGTCGAAAGCGCAGCGCGCGCCATCCCAGCCGCAACCAGCCCAGCAGCGAGGGCTTTGGCCCAAGCCCGCGCGTCAGCTCGAACATGTTGGGAATGGCCAGCAGGACCGCCACCGGCTTGCCGCCCAACTCGAACACGCGCCCGGCCTGGCGCGGCAGATACGGTGCCAGCAGCCGCAGCCCCTGCATGTCGCGCAGCGTCAGCGGAACATGCCCCCAGTTGTCGCGCCAGCCGTCGTTGTAAAGATCGCGCAGAAGCGGCAGGTCCGCCCGGAGCGTGCGCCGTGTGATCGCGCGCGAGGTGATGTCGGTCCGGCGCCGGTCCAGCCGCAACGACCGGCCGAGAGCCGCGCCGTCCACGGTGCGCAGGTCCAGCGTCCAGCAATGCAGGTCGCGCCATTTCGCATAGCCCAGCGTTTCCAGATGCGCACGCAGATAGGGCGGGTGCCAAGGCGTCATGGTCATCGGCGGCCGGTCGAAGCCGTCGATCAGCAATCCGGGCTCGCCGCTCATGTTCAGCAGGAAAGGCCCGAAGGCATGGCGGCATCCGCGCGCGGCCAGCCATGCCTCGGCGGCGGCGATCAGCGCGGCGACGACCTCGGGGTCGTCGATGGTATCGAGGCAGCCGAACATCCCGGTGTCTTCGGGCACCCCGACCGGCCGATCCGGCGACATCTGCGCCGAGATCCGTCCGACCGGCACGCCGTCGCGCCAGGCCAGCCAGTATTGCACCGTGCCGTGGCGAAAGAACGCCCCCTTGCGCGGGTCCAGCAGCATCGTCCGGTCCATGCGCATCGGTGGTTCATAGTCGGGAAACCAGCGATACAGCACCGGCGGCAGGTCGATGAAACGCCGCAGCGCGCGGCGGGTTTCAACGGGGGTCACGGTCAGAGTCATCGCGGCCCCTCGCGCCAGACCGTTCGGGGGGCGGGCGTGCGATAGGCTGGCCACAGCCGCACCAGTAGCGCGTGCAGCGCGACGACGATGACAAGCGTCGCAAGGCCATCGACCAGCCAGTGATGGTCCAGATAGACGCTGGCCGCGATCATCCACAGGGTCAGGGTCGCGGTCACTGTCCGCCCCAGGGGGCCGAACCAGCGCCAGCCAGTCACCATCGCCGCCGCCGGGAACGAGACATGCAGCGACGGGAAGGCCCCGAACACGGTGGGCGCGCGGCTGTAGAAGGCCTCGAAATACCCGATGCCGAACCGCGCATCGAGGCGTGACAGCGCCGCCGCCTGCGGGGGCACGGCGGTGTCGATCCCGCAGCCAACCGTGCGCACATACCAGGGCGGCGCGGCGGGCAGCGCCATCCAGATCGCAAAAGCCACCAGATGCGTGAGGGCCAGCACCCACAGGTAGCGCCTGAGCCGCCCGCGCGAGATCAGGAACAACACCCCGCAATAGGCCATCACGACGGCCCAGAAGACCGTATAGGGCAGGGCAAAGATCAGATCCGCGAGCGGGCTGTGATGCAGGGCAAAAAAATCGGCCGGGGTCATGCCCGTGCCAAAGCCGAACAGCGCGGCGTCCAGGTCTCGAAACTGGCAGGCAAGGACACGGTCGGGGGTCACGAACAGCGGGCGCAGACCCCGCACGGCCTCGTAGCCCAGGAAAATGCCGATCCCCGGAATGACCGCCAGCAGCAGGTCGCGGGTCAAGCGGCTGGCAACCGAAAACACGATGACGCCCAGGATCACGACGTAATGCTCGATCCTGGCCTGCCCGGTGACGACATACCCGGCCAGCACCAGCGGCGGCAGCGCGAGAAGCGGCCAAAAACGCCCCCAGAGCGCGTCGATGTGCTGAAAGACCCGCATGGCATCCCCGTTTGCGTCGGCGCCACCAGCTATCACCGCCGCCTGGCGAAGTCGAGGCACCCGCCCCGCTTGCGCTTGACAGCTTCCAGGCACCGGGCCAAGACCGGGCGACCCCGTTTCAGACAGGTGCGCCCCTGCCCATGCGTCTACTTATCGACACCACCGCAATCAATCTGCATGGGCGCCCGCTGACGGGCATTCCGCGCGTGGTGCGCAATTACCTGGTGCTGGGTTATGGCTTTGGACGCGCGCGCGGGGTCGAGGTTCTGCCGGTGGCAATTTCCGACGGTGATCTGGTCCTGCAACGCCGCTCGGCAAATTTCCCGCATCCCGACGGGTTGCCGCGGTCGATGTCGCGGTCGCGGCCTTGGCCGATGGTGTTGCTGGCGCTGCACTATGTCGCGTTGGGGATCGCTTACGCGCTGTTCGCGGTGCCGTGGTTCGGCTTGCGGCTGCGCGACCGGCTGCGCGGCACACCGGCCCGCCCCGAGGCGCTGGCGCAACGACTGGAGGGGGTGTTCGAGGTGCTGGAACGGCCCGCCAGCCGGTTCTGGCAACGCTACATGCAGACGGTTCGCATTGAGCCCGGCCCTGAGGATATCCTGTTCTGCCCGGCCTATTGGCACGATGTCTCGCCCCAGACCTATGCCCGGTTTCGCGGCCGGATGAAGGCAATTTACACGCTGGTGCATGACGTAATCCCGGTTTCGCACCCTGAACTGTATCGCGCGCCCTGGCGTGACCAGTTCCGCGAGAATGCGCGCGCCGCGCTGCGCAATTTCTCGGGCGTGGTGACGATCTCGGGCTATACCGCGTCGATGCTGCGTCGGCTGTTCCCCGACGAAGCCGCACAGGCCACGATCACCGTTTGTCACAACGGGCTGGACCCGCTGCTGGACGGGGCCAAGGGCGGAAACCGGCTGGCGGCGCTGTTTCCTGCCGACAACCGCCCCTACCTGATGGTTGGCACGATCGAACCGAAAAAGGGGCACCGCATGGTTCTGGCGGCGATTGAGTCGCTTTGGGCAGGCGGGCAAAGCACGCGGTCGCTTGTTATTCTGGGGCGCAAAGGCTGGATGTATGACGAGATCGTCCGCGCCATCGCCACCACGCCACACCGCGACAAGGTGGTCTGGCTGCGCGATACCACCGATGCCGAACTTGCCTATGCCTATGAGCACGCGCATGCGCTGATCCATGCCTCGACCGTCGAAGGGTTCGGCCTGCCTCTGGTCGAATGCGCCGCGCATGGCACGCCGGTCCTGGCCAATCGGTCCGAGATCGCGACCGAGGTTCTGGGCGATTTCGGCGCCTATTTCGATACCACGCCCGATAGCCTGACCGAAGCTCTGCTGGCGCTTGAGGATCCCGACGAGCACGCGCGTCTGGTCGCGCGGATCGCCGGCTTTTCGTGGCCGACCTGGGAGCAGGTCGTGCCGGCGCTGTTCGATGCGCTGGTTGTCGCGGCGCAGGGCAAGGCACCGCTGCCGCCGGTCATCGACCCGCGCTGAGGGGCGTCAGTCGCAGGGGGTCAGCGTTGCGTGGATCATCGGCACGCCAACCAGACCGAATTCGACCGGGCTTTCGGTCACGCGCAGCGCCATCGCCTCTTCCATCCAGTGCAGATGCACGTGGTCGTCTTGCGTGCCCTCCAGAATCGACGGCGCAAGCTGATAAGTGCCTTGCGGCAAATACGGAAAGCGAAACCGGAACACCGCCGAAATCTGTTCGCCCGGCGCCACCCGGGGCGGGTTTTCGGCGGTGGCAAGAAACGAGTTGTCGCCAAACAGGTTCTGACCGCGCGCATCGCGCAGGATGAAGCCGAGGATCGGCCGGTGCAACGCGGTTTCGGCGCGCACGGTGATGCGCAATTCGATCTCTTCGCCGCCGTCGAACGTCTGAACGGTATCGCCGCCGGGGTGCTGCCATGCGACCCCGACGACCCTTGCGCCGCCCGCCCCGTGCTGCGGGGCCTGGGTTTGGAACGGCCCCACCGCAACGCGCATCGGCTGCACGAACCGCGCCGTGTCCGCGGCCGTGCCACCGACCGCGGTGGTGACGGTCTCGGCGGCCTTGTAGGGCCCCAGCAGCGCGGCCTGATAGGCGGTGGCAACCTCGTCCGAGGGGCCTTGAGCGACGATCTTGCCGCGATCCAGCCAGATCGCGCGCGCGCAGATCGAGGCCATTTCCAGCGCGTTCTGCGACACGAAAACCAGCGTGCCGCCCCGTGCCCGGAACTGCCGCATCCAGGCATGGCAGCGGTGCTGGAACTCGCTGTCCCCGACCGACAGGATCTCGTCGACGATCAGCACATCGGCATCGACATGGATCGCCACCGAGAAAGCGAGCCGCGAATACATGCCCGAGGAATATTCGCGCACCGGCCGGTCGATATAGGCACCGATGTCCGCGAAAGCTGCGATGGCGGGCATCCGCCGCGCGATCTCGCGCGCGCTCAGCCCAAGGTTGGCGGCGTTCAGGGCGGCGTTCTCGCGCCCGGTGAAATCGGGGTTGAACCCCGCGCCCAGTTCCAGCAATCCCGCGACGCGCCCCTGCACCGAAACGCTGCCGGTGCTGGGTGCCAGCGTGCCCATCAAGAGTTGCAAAAGCGTCGATTTGCCCGACCCGTTGCGGCCGATGACACCCAGCGAATCGCCCATTCCGATTTCCAGGTCCATCGCCTGCAAGGCCCAGAACGGCGTACCGGTGCTGCGACCGAACAGCGCGTTCGACAGGTGCTGTAGCGGTGTAGCGTCCAGCATGTAGCGTTTGCCAAGGCCAGTGGCGCGAAGGCTGGGCTGCGTCATGGCTCAGGCCCCTCGCGCGTCCGGGGTGCGTTCGATGCGCACCGCGCGCATCCGCACATTGGCCAGCCCCTGCGAGATATGGACCGTGTGCACTGCCAGCACGACAGGGTCAGACCGCAGCACGACGCGCTCGGCACCCGCGCCGCCATCGAGCACCAGCGGCGCCAGCGTATACTCGCCCGAGGGCATGTAGGGCAGCACGAAGGCAAACCGCGCTTCGGCACCGGTTCCGGCGGCGAGGGGAGGCGCGACCTCGGTGCGGGCGCCGAACAGGAGTTGCGCCATGCGGTTGCGCACCAGGAAGCAGACTGATGGCGCACCGATTGCCGTTTCCGCATGAAACCCGATGCGGATTTCGACGCGCTGGCCGCCATGCAGCAGCGCCACCTGCCGCCCGGTGGCATCGAAAAGATCGACGACGGTCACGGCACCGGGCACGGGTGCGTCCGGCAGGGTTTCAGGGTTGAAGCCGCGCGGCGCATCCGGGGCAGGGGGCGCGGTGTCGGGCGTGTCGGTGTCGTGGATCTCGAACCCGGCTGTTCGGGATTGGCGTTGCCATGTCGTCGTGTGATAGCGCCGCAAGACCTTGTCGGTGGCGCCGGCCGCCGCCAGCGCGCCACCCTCAAGCCAGATCGCCCGGTCGCACAACGCCCGCACCGCCGCATCGTCATGCGAGACGAACAGCAACGTGCCGCCCGCGGCGCAGAACCCGCGCAGGAATTCGAGGCATTTCATCTGGAATGCGATGTCGCCGACGGACAAGATCTCGTCGACGATCAGAATGTCGGGCCGACAGTGGATGTTGATCGAGAACGCGAGCCGCGCATACATCCCGCTGGAATATTCCGAAATCCGCCGGTCGAAGAATTCACCCAGCTCGGCGAAGCTTTCGATGTCATCGATGACGGCGGTGAACTCGCGCTGGCTCATGCCCATGATGGTTGCAGAAAATCGTGCGTTCTCGCGGCCTGTGTAGTCCTGATGCAACCCCGCTCCCAGTTCCAGCAGTGTTGCCACCCGACCCTGCACCGTGGCGGTGCCGGTGCTGGCGGTGAGGGTTTTCGAGATGATCTTCAACAGCGTCGATTTGCCCGCGCCGTTGCGGCCGACGACGCCCAGCGCCTCGCCCCGGCGCACCTCGAAGGATACGTCGCGCAGCACCCAGGTTTCTTCGCCCGAGCCGGTCTTGAACAGCGCGTCGCGCAGCCGCGCGCCTTCGCTGGCGTGGCGGCGATAGGCCTTGCCAAGCCCCTGAACCCGGATCGCGACATCAGACGACATCCGCGAACCCGGCCCTGAGGCGCATGAAAAGGGCATAGCCTGCTGCTGCGCTGACCCAGCCCAGCACCAGATAAAGCCCGGCACCCAGCGGGTTCGGCCATTCGCCGAAAAACAAGGCGTTGCGCGTGGCCTCCAGCGGATAGGCCAGCGGGTTCAGCATCACCAGCGGGCGAAACGCCTCGGGCACCCGATCCAGCGGGTAGAACAGCGGCGACAGGAACAGCAGCAGCATCGACAGCGGCTGCATCAGATGCGCGAGGTCGCGCAGATAGACCGCCAGCGCCGCCAGCGCCAGCGTGCCCCCGACAGCAAACAGCGCAAGGCCCAGGAACAGCAGCGGATAGGCCAGCGCGGCGAGGGGTGGCAGCCCTTGCAGGGGCAGGTAGAATACGCCCAGAATCACGAACCCGATCGCAAAGCGCACCAGCGACGAGCCCACCACCGAATAGCAGAACGCTTCGAGCGGAAAGACGATCTTGGTGATGAACGACTGGTTGTCGCGCAAGAGAGTGGTCGCGCGCGAGATGCTTTCAAAAAAGAAGTTGAACAGCACGAGACCGGAAAAATAGATCAGCGGGAACAGGAATGCGTCGTCGGTGCGGTCCTGCCAGCGCGAGTTCAGGATCAGGCCGAACACCAGCGTATAGACCGCCAGCATGAACAGCGGCCCGAACACGATCCAGACCTTGCCCAGGACAGTGCCCCGGATGCGCGATTCGATATCGCGTTCGACCAGCGCACGGATCAGCTCGAAATGGCGCGAGACGATCACCCAGGGCGAGACCAGCGCCGGAACCCGACCGGTCGGGGGGGCGCCATCGCTGCGGGGCCTGTCGCCGTCTGTCACCTGCCTGTCCTTGCCTTGTCGCGCTCGCGGAAAGTTCCGCCCCCGGCTTAGCAACGCGGCGACGGCATGGAAAGCCGGAAACGCCCCGCGCGAGGGCAGCGGCAAGGCTGCGCACCGGGGTCAATGCGCAGCGGTGGTGAGGTCGGCCAGCAGCTCGGCGGCGGTCCAGGTCGGGCGGCTGGTGGCGTGGGCCGCCTCGTCGATCAAGGCGCAGAGTCGGCGGTTGACCGGGGCGTCGCGGCCCTGGTTTTCCGCCAGGCGCACGACCGCGCCGTTGATCCACGCGACCTCGGGCGGGCGGCCCGATGCCAGATCGTCCGACATCGACGACCGCGCCAGCGGGTCGATGCGCAACATGCTGCTCGCCACGACGCGAAAAGCCGGATCCGGCAGGCGCAGCACGGGCGGGATCCAGGCGGCGGGCAGGGGCGACAGGCGGGCAAAGCGGGGCAACGAGGCCCCCGCCGTGAGCTGCAGAAGCTCTTGCTGCGCCAAGGCAAGGCACAGGCGAAACCCGCGCTGTGCCAGTTCGGCGCGCAGCGGGATATTGGCCAGCGCGTTGATCGCGTTGTTGAGGTTCAGCATCAGCTTGGCCCAGAGGACCGGGCGCATGTCGGAATGCTGGATGATCGCAAGGCCGGCCCGTTGAAACGCCCCAAGGAACGGCACCATGCCCGGGCTGCGTTCAAGATGCAGATCGCCCTGCGTGCCCTGATGGAACCGCCCGTCCCCCTGCGCCGCGACGTTGAACCCCACCATACCCATCAGAACCGGGCGATTCAGCCCTTCGGACAGGGTTGCGGTGTTGGTCACACCGTTCTGTAGGCTGACGATCTGCGCCCCCGCGGCCAGATGCGGCTTCAGGCTGCGGGCGGCCTCTGCGCTGTGCTGGGATTTGACGCAGACCAGAACCAGCGCCGCGCCTGCCGCGGCCTCGGGCTCCAGTGCAAAAGGGATATCCCGAACGTGATCTTCGCCGCCGCGATAGTCGCTCAGATGCAGACCATGAGTCGCCAGGTCGTCGCGCAGCCGCGCGCGCCCGATCAGCGTGACCTGCGCGCCGCCCGCCGCAAGCCGCCCGCCGATATAGCAGCCCACAGACCCGGCCCCGAAGATCGCTATGCGCATCTGACACTCCTTTGCACGCAGCATAGCAGCCGCCACTGGAACGGTCCCGGGAATTCGCCTATATCGCCGGGTATGAACACCGCGCAGACCCCTGACCTGACCTTTCGCAAGATGCATGGGGCAGGCAATGATTTCGTCATCATCGACTCGCGGGGGCGCGGGGCGGTGACTACGCCTGCGCTGGCGCGGGCGCTGGGCGACCGGCATCGCGGGGTCGGCTATGATCAATTGGCGGAACTGCGCGATGCCGACGACGCCGATCTGGTGCTGGATTTCTGGAACAGCGACGGCACGCGGGCCGGGGCCTGTGGCAACGCGACCCGCTGTGTCGCCTGGCTGGTTATGATGCAGACCGGGCGCGATGCGTTGACCATACGCACCACGCGCGGACTGTTGCACGCGCGGATGCTGGACGGGCAGGTCTGGGTCAACATGGGTGCGCCGCTGACCAACTGGCAGGGGATTCCGCTGAATGCCGCGCAGGATACGCTGCATCTGCCGCTACCGGGCGATCCGGTCGGGGTCGGCATGGGAAACCCGCATTGCGTCTTTCTGGTGGACGACGCCGAAGCTGTCGCGCTGGAAACGCAGGGGCCGTTGATCGAGCATGATGCCCTGTTCCCCGAGCGCACCAATGTCGAATTCGCCAGTCTGATCGGCCCTGACCATCTGCGGATGCGGGTCTGGGAGCGGGGCACGGGGGTCACGCTGGCCTGCGGATCGGGCGCCTGCGCGGTGGCGGTGGCAGCATCGCTGCGCGGGCTGACCGGGCGGCGTGTGGCGATGGAGCTGGACGGTGGCACGTTGATTGCCGACTGGCGCGCGGATGGTGTCTGGCTGACCGGGCCGGTGGCCGAGGTGTTCACCGCGACCCTTGCGCCCGGCTTTCTGGCCGCCTCATGACCATACCCGTTTTCACCACGCTGGGATGCCGGCTGAACGCCTATGAAACCG